>JBEPXS010000053.1:834-12653 GCA_041641755.1 Balneolaceae bacterium | reverse complement strand
GTTACCGTAGGAAGCACTAAGGGTGAGCGAAAAATCAAAGTTTTTGTACCGTACCGTATTAGTCATACCCATGGTAAAATCAGGATGAGGATTACCGATAGTAGTTCGGTCGTCTTGTGTTATGACTCCGTCTCCATTCACATCTCTGAATTTTACCGTTCCCACCTGCGAAGTGGTGTGCTTGGGTGAATTGTCAAACTCCTCCTGGTCGTTATATACTCCGTCATGTATCATGCCCCAGAATAACCCAATTGACTCTCCGACACGAGTTATATGACTGTCTCCTATCCCACTAAACAAAGCTGCATTCCGGGTACCAAGGGCAACGACTTCATTCCGATCAAAAGAAAGGTTGAAATCTGTACTCCAGGAAAAATTTGTCTTTTCTATGTTAAATGATTTGACTGAAAATTCATGTCCCCAAAACTTCAGCTCACCAATATTGGTCTGGAAATTACTAAATCCGGAGGCCAGGGGAACTTCGACATTATAAAGCAAATCTGTGGTGTTCTTTCGGTAGTAGTTATAGGTCAACTGAAGCCGTTCTTCAAAAAGATGCAGATCCAGCCCCACATTGTATTCCTTGTTGGTCTCCCAACCCAAATTCTTATCCCCCAGGTTATCCACAGATCGGCCGGAAGCCAGTCCACTGCCAAAAGCATAGTTTGCCGAGCTGATTGTAGAGATATGAGTATAATTTCCGATACTAAAATTACCCACCACTCCATAACTTGCACGTAATTTCAGGAAGCTAACCAGATCAGTTTCGGGCATAAACGGTTCTTCCGAGATAATCCACCCAACCGAAAGTGAAGGGAAGTTCCCCCACCTGTTGTTTGGCCCAAAACGAGAGGAACCGTCTCTTCGTATGGAAGCGGAAAGCAAATACCGATCCTTATAGCTGTAGTTAAGACGGGCCAGATACGAAACCAATGACCACTCCTGCACATCCGAAGTTATGGTAGTCTGACCTGCTGCACTCACGGGCTGCACTTTGTCGTCAGGATAGTTCGTCGCTGTTACCTCACTTGATTCCATTTCATATTTCTGAGCCGTAAAACCGACCAGTGCATCAATGCTATGATTGCCGATGTCATTCTGGTAGGTCAGCGTATTTTCATTGACCCATGAACTGTACTCACTTTCGATAAGTAATCCATTAGGTATAATGGGGGGCGGTGCAAAAAGTGCACCGGTGGTTGAGGGATTAAAATTGAAATACCGTCTTGTCCCGATATCCACATTCCCAGAAGTTTTTAAACTGAGTCCATCTAAAATCTCATACTCAATAATCGCATTGGAGAGTACCTGAGTCTCTTTTTCATCATTTACTCTTTCCCTTGCCGTTCGCAAAAAGTTTGGATTCCCGAAAGTGGCAGGATCTTGTGCGGTTAGCGGCAGCGTTCCATCTTCATTTCTGGCGGATGCCAACGGGGTTGACAGTACCGCTCCACTAAGGATCCCCCCCGTCCAGGGAGCATCATCCGTATTTGAATTCGTATTCAAGGAAACATTGGGAGCCACATTAAACCGAAGATTCAGATTATCCAGGGGTTGAAAATCAGTATTGACCCGCAGGGAGTATCTTTCGTAGCCAGTACCTATAACAACTCCATCCTGATTTAGATACCCAGCCACAGCCGTGGTACTAAAGGTTTCGGTTCCCGTGCTCAGTGTAAGGCTGTAATCCTGAATCGGTGCAACTTTGGTCACCGTGTCGTACCAGTCAGTTCCCGCCCCGTATTGTGAAGGATTCTGGAATGCTTGATCTACCGGTCTTCCATTGAATTGATCAATTTCCTTTTGGAACTGGGCATATTCATCGGCCTCCATCATGTTTGGACGCCCGCGTTGGGGAATCTGTTGAATCCCATATTTTGCATTAACACTAACTTGTGTCTGGCCCGCTACAGCTTTCTTGGTTTCAACAAGTACAACACCATTCGCCGCTCGCGAACCGTACAATGCGGTTGCCGAGGCATCTTTGAGTACACTGATGCTCTCAATTTCATTGGGATTGATATTACTTATATCCCCGGTTATTGGCATTCCGTCCACTACGTACAAAGGATCGCTGCCGGCAGTTATTGATGCCGCACCCCTGACCCGTACTTTTATACCTTCGCCGGGTGCGCCCGTGTTTTGATTAATATTTACCCCTGAGAGTTTTCCCTGAAGCTTCTGGGTTAACTGGCTAACCGGTAGATCCTGTAGATCCTCAGACGAAATATTTTGAACTGACCCGGAGATATTACGGGTTGATTGCGTACCGTACCCTACCACAACCACATCCGATCCCTGGATAGCCTGTGGTGCCATGGCCAGGTCAATAGTAGTTCGTCCGTTAATGGGCACCTGTTCAGTCTCATACCCAATAAACGAGAAAATCAATGTATCTGACAATGACGGCACGTTTAGTGAATAAGCACCATCAGAACCACTTGAAGTACCGGTTGTAGTGCCTTTCACTGAAATATTGACTCCCGGCATAGGATTACCGTTCTGGGCATCCGTTACCTGGCCTGATACTGTTTCTAATGCTACTTCCGATTGCTTGTTCATCTTCATCAATACCAGCTGCTTATTCTGCGAAAGTGCAAATCGCAGCCCTGTGCCATCCAATATTTCCCAAAGAGCATCATATAGAGTAACAGCTTTCCCCCGAAATGTTATTTTTTTCTCAGGCAGAGATTCTTTGTTATACATTAATTTGAGATCTGCCTTACGTGCTATCGTCTTTAAGGCCTGTTCAATGGTTACGTCTCTCAGGTCCAGTTCAATAATCCGCTTTAACTGATCGCTGATGGCCGTATTTTGCTCTTCATATTCAGCAGTTAATGCAAATGCCTTTCGCTTACTGTCCTGTGGTATTTCCTGTGCATACAATAACGGGCCCACAAGTATCAGTAACATTAGTACCCCTATAGTACGTATCCTTATTATTCTCATAATTTTCCCCTTATTTAATTTTTAGTTCTAATACGTATGTCTCCAAATTTTAAATAGATTCAAATAGTATGTACTAGCTATCTTTTTCAGGTAAATGGAATGTGATTTCCCCCTTCTCTTTTTCAATTTCCAGTTCAAGTGTTAATGCAATCCCCTTAATTACCTCACCCATCGGCTGGCTGTAATCAATCTCAGCGGTAAGCTTTTTCCTACCAATTTCCACATCACTGGTTTGTATTTCTATTGCATACCATCGTTCGAGTTTGGGTATAATTTCATTTAGCGGCCTGTCGTTAAAGGAGAGTTTCCCCTGGGTCCAACCCATATACCAGTTCATGTCTACATTATTAATTACCTTGGCGACACCAGCATCACTAATCTGTCCTTTTTGATTTTTTGTGAGTATAGTCTCTCCGGGGTCTCTTAAACCTGCTTTATTATTCTGCCCCAAAGCTACCTTACCCTCTGATACGACCACCTCTACTTGGTGACGTTCATCAGGCCAGGCACGCACTAAAAATTTAGTCCCCAACACCCGGGTCAATGCATTTTCAGAGTGGACGATAAAAGGTTTTGATTCATCAGGGGCTACTTCAAAATAAGCCTCTCCCTCCAAATACAGATCCCGTTCCTTTTTATTAAAAGAAAGTGGAACTTCCAACTTGCTTCCGGCGTGCAGAATAACTCTGGATCCATCGTTCAGGGTATACGTTGCCCGTTCCCCGTTTTTAGTTGTAATTAGCCGCATCTCGGTTTTATCCACCTTCTCCTTTTGAGTGACACTGCTTACATAATTGCTATAGGTGAATAAACCAGCAGCAATAATGACTACAGCGGCGGCGGCTGTTATAATCAGGTGTCGTATGGCCCGATTGGACCGGGCTTTTTTCTCTTTACCAGTAGTGTACTCCTCGCTGTTTCTGTTTAACACTTTTTTGATCTGATGATCACCCTCATCCAATTTATCCATGTCAGACGTCAGTCTCTTCCACGCCCGTTCGGGATCAAGATTGTATGCAGAAGCCCCAGATTGTTCCCAGATCTCATGAAGCTCCTTAATCTTCTGTGCTCGTTGAGGATTCTCGTTAATCCAAAATTCCATTTCATCCTTTTCCTTACCTTCTAATTCACCGGCAAAGTATTGTGCTAATAATTCCCAAGGCATACTACTTCTTGTTTTCAATCTTCTATATTCGTTATTGTTTGACTACTCTATAGCTATAACACTTAAGTTGGAAGGTTCTATGACATAAAGGCTAATTTTTTTTCTAGATTTGAGTAGAAGAGTTGATTCGCCCGAAATAAATTACCTTGGTGATTTATTTTGTTTTAATGAAAAGCCTTTAGTCAAAATGAATACCGATCTTTTATTTCGTAAAACCTTCATTTAGTTGGTTATGAATAGGATTGAATACGGGGTTCAACTGTAAATTGATATCTTGGAAGGACTTGGCTGCTTAAACCAAATGATACTGGCTACTGGTAGCGTATCACTTGCTATTAAAAAAAAGAGAAGCGATTATTGAAGTGGCATTCACACTGAACATCAAACCAACAAAAGGAAAAGAATTATTTCGAAAATGAACATTTTTGTGAATAGTTCTGATAATCCGAAAATAGTAGTAAAAGAAAGGTAATCTGAAAGATAATCCCTGAGGCGTTTTAGTGCACGACCCATTTGCGTATTCACTGTTCCAATCGAGATGTCCAAGACCTCGGCTATTTCGGAATAGGTAAGTCCGCTCCTGCGGTTCAAAACAAAAATTTGACGACATCGCGGGGGGAGTTGATTCAAACCTTCCTCGATATCCCGGCGTAATTCTTCAAGCTCAGCATCATCTTCAGTAAGTTTTGACTCCCTAAGTTCGCGAAATTTTTGAGCTATTTCATCTTCTGCGTCAAATACCACTCTTTGATGTCTTACTATATTCAAGGCTTCATTTTTTACGGCACTAAACAGATAACTTTTGAGACTGCCTGCTGGTTCCCAGCTTTCCCTCTGAGCCCAAATATTGAGGAAAACCGACTGAACAACATCTTCAGCAAGTTGTATGTTCCCTACATAGGTTCTGGCAAAACCATGTAACCGTTTATAGTACGCTAAGAAAATTTTTTTAAATGCCGATCTGTCATCGCGTTCACGTACCTGTCGAACCCATTGTTCTTCCAACAACGGTTCAGAGTCATTGAAAGATTTTTTATTTCCCTTTCCCAAATCCATTTTCCCTATTTAGCCCCTGATAACGGGGTGAAAGAATCATGTTTTGTCCAAAATTAATTCCAGTCCGTTCGTTTTGGTATGATACAATTAAGTTACGCCTTCAAATTTGCAACTAATCATTTGAACTACCGGATTAACTTTCTTCCCATTCACTAATATAATCTTCTCCTCACAACTAAAGAGTAGTCCAAACTATTAAACTACTCTTTTGATCTAATATCTTCCTCATTCCCTTTAACCATATTAAGGACTTCCTCTAAAAGTCATGGTAACTATTTCCCATAGCAGTGTTGTTCCTTTCTGTGTGAACAAATTAACACTCATCTGGCTGGTTCTGAGTTTTTATCTTAATGTGAGAGATTAACAGCCGTTAAGATTTGCTTTTGACCCACTGAACTTTCATCTGCTAAAAATCAGTGGGTGACCGGCAATTAGCAGTATTCCGGGTAGCCCGACTGCTATCCCACCTATCGCTCGCTTCCGTCCGCTTGGCGGCGAAAGCCCATCTGACGCTCCGCGTCCCTGTGGCCCCTTAGTAAATACTGGACACAGAGCGTCCCAACACAGAGCGTAGGAACCAGGCTTTGGTGTAGTGGGATGATTATTACTTGGCTATTTATAAGAAATATTATATCAAACTGACGTTATCTTACGATAGGTTTCAAGGTGGTTGCCTTAACCGTATCAAAGGCAAGAGTGTGGAGAAATTAACAAATAACCTTGCATTTGAATTGCCAATATAACTGTGCAAGTTACTGGCAGGTAATGACTTAGATTCCCTCTGAGGATACTCTATTTAAAGTTATTACTCTCCGTTACAATCTTAATAGGTAATAAAAAGGGCTCCTTCCAATACAGTTCTACATGATTTTTTTGAGGATTAGCTGTATAGCAAGTAGTTCTAAAATAAAGAAAAGGAACCATCTATCGGTGATAGCAGAAATGGTTCCCTTTCTTAAATCTTCTGATAAGAGACTTACTTCTTTTTCAATTCCCCGACATAAATTTGATTGTCGATAAAATAACTGTACCAGTATCACCCGGGTCTTCAGGGCGACTTACCATATACAGGTCGTGCAACTCTCCATCGGTCTCTGCATCAATATTGATGGTTACCGGCTGAAAGTTTGGTCCTTCTCCCGAAGAAGGATTTGGGTTTGGTTCGAATACCACTTCGCCAATTTTATCGCCGTCAGGGCTATCTAATCTCAATTCAAAAATGTAACCCGATGTCAATGGCTGCGGTGCCACTGTAACAAGTTGCACCGAACCAACGCCCGTGAGATCGATTTGATTCAGACTAAACGATCCATGTTCCTCCGGAACCATTAACAGCGGTTGGTCATCGAAAGTCATCGATTGATATCCCTCCAGATTGGCTACATCAGCAATGTTGATGGTACTATTCCTAAGGTAGATACTGGCGTTACCGGTCATGGGCTTTACATTTGGTCCTCCCTGGTCGGTATAACTGGCCGAAAGGATCAGTACACCACTTGGTGTAGGTTGTTCACCCTGGGTTGGATCAACCGTTCCAGATGGTGGCAAGGACTCTGTAGCCTGTTCATCTCCCGCCAGCGACTGAATCCAGGAAACCATTTTACGGGCATCGGCTTCACTGATATCAAGATGAGCCGGCATAACCGTTTCTCCCCAAACACCTGAGCCACCCTGAATGATCTTGTTGACAAGATGAGACTCGGCATTTGAAGAATCCTGGTATCGCTCAGCCACTTCCATATATGAAGGACCAATTGATTGTGAATCAAGTCTGTGGCAAGCCTGACAATCGAGTGAATTGATCAGATTCTCACCTCTCCTTACCTCAGTCATGATCTGGTGACCACGTGAGGCTTCTGCCAGGTCTGCGCCTTCTACATAATCTGCTGAAACAACCAGTGAGGGGAGATCCTCGTTTATTTCAGAGTCCTTATCCTCAACATGCACCTCGTATTCAACCGGTGTACCCGGGAAGTAAAACGAGCTGTTCCCTTTAATTTCAATATTCACCTCGGGAGCAGCATTACCGGCATACACTGAAATGGGACTGCTGGTTACCGTATGGTTTGCGATATCGCGCACATCAACTGAGATAGAATATTCGCCTATTTCATTATAGGTGTGCTCAACTGTCGGCTCCGAGGTTTCTTTGGTCATACCATCACCCAGATTCCAAATATAACGAAGCTCATCGTTTTCAGGATCCCGCGCTTCTACACTGGCTTCGATACTCAAAGGCAGTACGCCCGACGTTTTATTGACAGTCATATTGTCAATTACAGGATCGCGGTTCCCCGGATTATACTTGACAAAAGAGAGGCCGGAATCATCGTTTTGAGAGAACCAGGCGCTGCCGTATTCCAGCAGATAAACGCGGCCTTCAGGACCTATCTCCATATCAATAAGGGCATTTAGATCGGTATCTTCCATAAACGATTCCATCTTCGAGTAGTCGCCGTTGGGTTTCATCGTTACCAGCTTTATCCAGCCACGAACCCATTCATAAATAAACAACTTTCCATCAAAATATTCGGGGAGCCTGGTTTCTTCAGGATACATATCGGTGTAGTAGACAGGTCCAGCCATGGCATTTCGGCCTCCCGTTCCCACACTAGGGAACTCTTCCGAGGCGGCGTACGGGTACCAGATAAAGGCTGGCTTAGCTGGCGGTAATTCCTTGATTCCCGTATTGTAGCGCGAATCGTTCACAGGATTTCCCGGATCAAATTGTTTGCCGGTTTCACCCGTCGCATAATTAAATCGATAATAGGCTTGGTTATCCGCTATAAACATCGGCCAGCCGAAAAATCCGGCTTCTCGAGCCTGATTAATTTCATCATATCCGCGCGGACCTCTTGTCTTGAGGCTGTCATTGTTAGCATCCGGGCCGACTTCACCCCAGTACAGATAATCGGTTTTCTGATCCACAGAAATACGGTACGGATTACGGTTACCCTGCACAAAAATTTCAGGACGGGTCCCTTCCTGATTCTCGGGATACAGGTTGCCTTCAGGGATCTCATACGTGCCGTCTTCATTTACACGGATTCGGAGAATTTTGCCTCTCAAGTCATTAGCATTACCCGATGATCGCAACGCATTATACTGACGGTAGCCGTCGCGTTCATCGAGCGGAGCAAATCCGTTATTGATATATTTGGAATTCCGCTGATTGAAAGGTGTAGAGTTATCTCCAGTGGAAAGATACAGGAACCCATCCTTATCGAATGCAATGGAGCCACCGGTATGGCAACAGATGTTGCGTTGAGAATAAAACTGCAGAATGATCTCCTCGGAATCCATCGCCATCTTATCACCTTCAAATGTAAACCGGGAAAGACGGTTTACGGAGGTGTCGGCAGGACTGTAAAACACAAAGACGTGATTATTCTCTTCAAAATTCGGATCGGCTTTAATTCCCAGCAGGCCCTCCTCGGCATTCACATCCGGATTTTCAGCTTCCCAGTACACGTCCAGCTTGCCCGCTTGTGTCAAGATTGAATCGCTGTTTTTATAGAGCATAATCTCCCCGCGCCGCTGTGCAATGAGCACGTCACGGTTCGGTAATATCGTCATCTCTACCGGTTCAAAAAATTGTCCCTCTACCAGTTTTTTCTTGGAAAACCGGTTTGCGGCCGGAACCCGCTCGGTAGTGGCCTGGGAGTAGTCCAAAACACGATTTTCCCCTATTGCATATTGAATACCTGCCAGGATATGTTGCAGGTACAGATCCTCTGTAAAGGATTCGCTGGTATGGCCCAATCCGGTATAGAATGCACGTCCACCGTCATATTGGTGATACCACGCCATCGGGTGATATCCCATATCGGCACCACCTTTGTAACTGTCCTCATCTATCGTTAGAAGCACGTTTGTATCCTCGTTAAATCCTTTATAGGAATACCATTCGTCAGTTCGTTCCCATTCAGCTGGTAAAAATACCGTTGATGTATGGGTACTGTCCTCCACATGCAAAACACCGGGCTGAACATTGGGATGAGGATCATTAATGCCAGGATGGTCAAGGAAGTATCCCCCAACCATTTCACCATACCAACCCCACTCATATTCAGTGTCGGCTGCGGCATGAATACCAACGTAACCACCGCCGGCTTGGATATAGCGTTCAAAATCGGCTTCCTGGTATTTGTTCAGAACATTTCCTGTAGTGCTCAAAAATATGACGGTCGAATATTGCTCCAAACTATCTTCAGTGAACATATTGGAATTCTTGGTAGTATCGACCTCAAACCCGTTTTCTTCACCAAGTTTCTGGATAGCAGCTATACCATCCGGTATCGAGGCATGTTCATAACCGGCTGTCTTACTAAAAACCAACACTTTGGGCTTCCCAGAACGCGTATTGGAGCACGATGCAATCAAAAAAGAAACAGGAATAACTAAACATAGAAAAGCGAGGAATCTGTAATAATGGTTCATATGCATATTATTGTTTGGATGAAAGGACCTGATCGTAAGTGTAGCTCGAAGAGCTGAAACTCAATACTTATCCCTTTTTGTTTAATTCGTAAACAGAAATAGAACTGATAACCTATGCAGACGCCTGCCGAAGGTTCAGCCTGTTGTTAACGGAGAGTGATAGGCTTTGTTTTCTAACCAAATACAACCTGATTTAACCACATCCCATTTGAATCCCGTGGTTGTGAAATCTTTGTTGTTTCATCACACTTCCATATTGAACGCCAACAATATTTAATTTTTACTCAACGTCTTCAACTCTTTTTCAACTTTTTTCATTTGATCAATTTCAATATCAATATCCAGGCTTACGGGTAGCGATGAACTGCTTTGTTAAGAGGATAATCCATAACCTGGATCGGGCAGAGCGAATCAACAAGTGATGGCAGGTATTTCCGGGGATATTGCGAGCAGGATCATTTGCTATCAACTCTCCCAGCTTGTTATTTGCGCTATACTTTAACGGCTTTCTCGATACTTCTTCACTGATTTTGCCGGAACTTGTTCCATACTTAAAAGGAGATAAGGTTTACTTCAATATCCTCAACGGAATTATTTGAACTGGTCCCAACAATCCCGATACCTTTGGTTCCCATCCAGAAGCATCAAACAATCCACGCTTATTTCGGTTCTCAGCTCTGCGAGCTGGAAAATTGACATTATAGAATTTCTTCCAGTTCACATTCTTACGTTCCAGCCAGGCGATACGATTAGCCATGAGATTAGAGACTTCTACTTTCAGCATGTTCTTGTCCTTTAACAGCGTATCATCAATTACAAGCTGGTATGATGGGCCGATAGAGGTTCCTATCTTTTGACCATTAATGCTAACAGTCGCGCTTTCACGGACCTTTCCCAAGTCGAGCTTCCAAACCTCTGCTTCGGTTTTGGGGCGGTCAAACCTTATTGTATACACACCTGTTCCAGAAAAACTTTTTACAGTTTCTCCCTTAAAACCGGTCCATGATTTCAATGTATCGGTCTTAACTGTGACCGGCAACTCAGATCCATCCTCGATAAAATTCAGTGTCCAGCTGCCCGTCAGCACGTTGGCGTTTCCAGCCTGCTTCACATAGCGATAGGTGGGTTTACTGTTTTCCGAGTCGTCCGTTTGAACTATGCACGATTCGCCCGGTGCAAGCTGAAGGTATATTTCTGAGGTGTCTTCAGAATCACTCCTAACATCTGCATACCCGGTTTGCACATACATGGGATCGAAGATGGCAGCAGACTCAACATTTCGAGCCAGCGGTACCCAACCATCAATATTTTTGTCTCCCCAGTTCGTGATAAAGTAAGTGTGGCCGGACGCATGTTTTCTGCGGGTAAATCGAAGACCTTTATCAACCATAGCCTCCAGCCTAATACCGGCATAATTTAGCAGCAGATCGAGATCGTTCCCCCGCAAAAACCGTCCCTCCCCGACCTTTGCTTCCTGAATATGTTGTTCACCTGTATCGTTGAAATTCAGGTTGTTTACCAACTCTTTAAAATGAGTTCGCCGCTCTTTTAAATTACCAAGGCCTGGCACTCCTTCCGGCAATCCTTGATAGGCGATAATTGTAGCACCCTCTTGGGCAAGGTTAACAAGTTTTTTGAATGTAGATACCGGAATATAACGGCTCTGGGGTACTACGACCGTTTTATATGTTGCATCCTCTCGTTGCAGTTTCTTTTCGTTCTCTTGAAATTCCAACAATTGACTATCCGAAATAAAATCGAAGGAATATCCTTTCGCCAGCATCTGCTCTGCTCCCTGTTTAAAAGCGGAACCGTCAAATCCGGAATCCAGGCCCCCGTCAAAATGGCGAAGCATCCCGGGGATAGATTGGTCAGCCCACTGGTCATAAATTGGGAAATAAAGTAAAACATCATTATCAGCAGAACCGGATTGCAGGAACGACTGCACTCGAGCTACATACTGGTTAAACGCCCCGAAATGATCCCAAAATGGATTGCGCTCGTTAAAGTGTACCGCTGCATAGAATAACCACCCCGGCCACTGTTCATCCTGCGGAGAGTATGCCGTTCCATGATACACAACGTGATTTACACCACTAATAAAATACCGATCCACCGCTTTTTTTACATCCGCGAGGGAAGAGGTAAAGTGCTCATTCAGCCATGTTGCCGTTTCAGCCGAAGTTAACTGCTTGCCTGTAACATTTGC
>JBEPXS010000053.1:0-824 GCA_041641755.1 Balneolaceae bacterium | reverse complement strand
TGCCGAAGAAGCCATCTTGGCCCGGAGGATATCCGTCCCCTCCGTTTCAGGAATATCACTGGCAGCATAAAGGTCCAATATATTTGCGGGGGAACCATGAGCCTGGTTACGAATATGGGCACCTTTCTCTTCAGCCCAACGGTTCCATTTTCTAGTGAATTTGTCCAACAAAAGATCGGATATCGTCTCACGGTAGTCAGTGAGAACACGAGCATGCTCTTCGTTTTCTTCTCCACTTACCAACGCTGGCAAGTATTTACGCAGGTCGTATCCGCGTCTTTTTTTAAACTCTTCAAATAAGGCGGGAGTCCAGTTGGCCTGTCCCTGGGCATCATCCACTTCATACGAATCATTGAAAAAAGAGCGCAAGCCCTGAATGTCATTTCCGGCAAAGGCACTGTCAAAAGTTTCCAAATAATATTTCAGAGCAGATTCCGAAAAATGATCGATCACAAAGCCTTCTCCTCCTGGTGCTGCACGCTCTACCATTTTACCATGCCAACCCAGGAAAACAGCATACAACTCCCAGTTTCCTTTAGGTGCTTCCCAGTTCAGGTGGCCGTCCGCCTGAACGCGGTCTGTCAGGTTTATTACTTTACCATCCTCCGAATATGCCATTAACACCTGTAGCGACAGGTTCTCCTTGAAACGAACCTGCTCGAGAGCCATTACCTGTAGGTTTTCATTAGCAGATATTGGCTTCTCAATATCTTCAATTGTTAACGGATCGGTTCCCTCCTTCTGTAGTGGATCTTCGGGTGTTCCCTTCGGTTCCTCTCCCTCGGCTTTCAGGAAGCCATGAAGTTCATATACACTATTCCCTA
>JBEPXS010000052.1:0-12671 GCA_041641755.1 Balneolaceae bacterium | reverse complement strand
GGGCAACAGATGATCATTGAGTACTTCAGCAAGAGAAAAACTATAAGAATTACCGGGTCTGCAATCGGTACACTTGCCAAATATCAATCCGTTGATCTTATCCAAAATACCATTCAGTTTTAGTTGGGTAAGCATTCGATCGATACGATAGACATCTTCCCCCACATCTTCCAAAAAAAGTATAGCACCTTCAAAATCTGGGAGATATCCTGAACCAAGCATGGAGGTAAGCACGGTAAGATTACCACCTATCAATGGGCCGCTGGCCTTTCCGGACTGTATGGTCATAGTTTGTTGGTCGGTCGGATTGTGTACAGTGAATGGCGATAGTGTCATTACGGCCTTTTCAAAATGACGATAGGTAAAGCTCGTCCACTCCGATTTACCTACAGGACCGTGAAAGGTAATCAAGCCGGTCCTTGCATAGATAGAAAGCAGTAGTGAGGTTATATCGCTGAATCCGATCAGTGGTTTAGGGTTCGCTTTTATAATATTGAAATCGACATATTGAAGCATACGGTTGGATCCCCATCCTCCGCGAAAAGGAATAATTGCATCTATAAGCGGATTTTCAAACATGGCGTTAAGATCTGCGGCTCTCTGTTCATCACTACCTGCAAGGTATCCATTCCGGTTTAATGCGTGCCGCCCTACCTCAACATTAAACCCCAACAACCGAATGGTCTCGGCTATCTTATCGTACTGTTCCCTTTCAGGAATAATACTGGCCGGGCTGATCAGACCTATCGTGTCACCTTTTTTAAGGCGGGGAGGTTTAATTATCTTAGTTTGGCGAAACGTCTCGGTAGTTAATATGCCGGGAATCTTCGGTAAGGCCAAGCCTGCGAATCCAAGGTATGTTAAAAATGAGCTCCTGTTCATTCTTCAGCCTTTTTAATCCTGGTAAAGGTTGTTTTGCTCAATATACTCCAAAACGGCCTTTGGAACCTTCTCATTGATCTGAGTCTTCCCATTGTTAAGGACACTTCTGAGTTCCGTTGAGGAGACATCAACCGGTTCATGTTCTATAAATTGAGCCTCTTGAACGAACCTGTTTTCACCAGTGTGCTCCCTACCCGGGCGTTCGGCAACCAGTAGTCTACACTCCTTGGCTATCTTATCCGGTTTGTACCAGGAATTAAATTCGGCCAAAGAATCCTCTCCCATACAAAGAAAAAAAATGTCATCGGGGAATTTCTGTTTCAGGTATTGAACCGTTTGAATAGTATATGAAGGGAGCGGAAGTCTTTCTTCAACATCGCTGATTTTTACATTATCAATCCCAGATAATGCAAGCTCAAGCATCTTTTTCCTATGCTCAAATGAAATGATGTTTTTATCAGTTTTGTGTGGCGGGCTGGGACTAGGTATAATCCAAAGCTCATCGATCTTACCACTGCCCAGAAAAGATTTAACTAACGAAACATGACCAGTATGTACCGGATTGAACGTACCTCCAAAAAGTCCAATACGATTTGTAGCCATATCTAAATTTTATCATTCATTAGTAGCGGTACTGGCAGTAGTAGCACTCGTACTGTCAGAGGAACTGCCACCATTCAATTGGGCCAGGGCTACCCTGGCTTCATCAACATATTCTTCAGCTTGCGCCCTGTTCTCTCCTTGTGGGAACAGCTGCAGATATTTTTCGTAGCTGTCTACCGCCTGTTGATAGCGTTCTTCTTGCTTTGAACGGATGCTGTTTTCCGCATACACGTTGTAGGCATTAATCTGATCGACCAGTGCGCGTTCAGCCCACTTGGTTTCCGGATATTGATCGATCGTCAATCCATAATAGATTGCTGCTGCCTCATATTCATCAATACGCATATACAAGTCGGCAGCATTATACTTTTTATGAGCCAGCTTGGTACGCAGCTCCTCTACGTATTTGTTGATTTCTTGAAGACGGTCTGAATCCGGAAAGTTATCTTCAAACAAGTTAAACTTTTCGATAGCACGGCGGGTGTACTTTTGATCCAGTCGATATCTCGGACTTAATTTATAATAACAGAAGGCCTCTTTAAAATCCACTTCCTGGCGTCGCTCTGAACGTGGGTATAGCGAAGCATAGCGTTGATATTCAGAAGCTGCCAACAGGTAGTTCTTGTTATTATAATGAGATTCAGCCAGGTAATATTGGGCATTCCGGGCATATTCGGTACCACGGCCAAGCTTAAAAACGGTCTCAAAACCATCTACAGCTTCTGTATAATCTCCATTCTGGAAAAGCCTCATAGATTTTTTGTAGGCTACCGGCAGGGAATCTCCACGTTGAATGTAGTTTTCCTTTGAACATGAGCTTAAGGCCAAAGCGGCCGAGAGAAAAATAACTATGGCAAAATGTGAAGCTCTGTAATTCATATTCAATTGATTCAAAATTCTCTGTTTTTCAGTTTGTTTAAATATTCAGTTAAATCTGTTTTATAATCAGAATCCGGAAAATGGTCGAGTAGATCTATGGCACGAAAGTAGTGCTTTTCAATGGTTTGCCGGGTCTTTTCCGCTACCCCCAGTTCACGGTATATAGTAATAACCTCTTCTACAACTTCGGTAGCCGGATCCGGTGCTGACAGGGCATCATTAATAAACGATTCCTGCTTTTGATCACTTAGTTGTAACGCAAGTATCGACAGATATGTTTTCTTTCCTTCTATAATATCTCCACCGGGTGTTTTCCCAAACTTGGAAGGATCGGCTAACGCATCAAGCAGGTCATCCTGTATTTGAAATGCTATCCCAATCTCTTCCCCGATGTCATGTAAGAGATCCAGGTTCTGATTGCTGACCCCGGCCACAGCTCCACCCAACATAAAAGAGCCTATGATAAGGGCCGCTGTTTTTCCGCGAATCATTTTCAGGTATTCGTCAATCGTTACATCTTTTTGATCGGCATATTCAAGGTCATACGCCTGTCCCTCGCAAACCGTTTCTGCACTATCCAGGAAAATATCCATGATAAGAGCATACTGGCTTTTGGAGTAGCGATCAGACTTTCCGTAATGCTGTAACTGTTCAAAGGCCCTTGCAAACATCACATCGCCTGAAAGGATAGCTGTGGATGCATCCCACTTCTTAAACACACTGGGATGGCCACGCCGGGTATCGGCGGCATCCATGATATCATCATGCAGCAGTGTAAAATTGTGCAGCAGTTCAATAGCCAATGCTGCAGGTACCGCCTCTTCAACCACACCATTTCCAAGACCACAACCAACCAGGGTAAAATAGGGTCGTATACGTTTACCGCCTAGTTCCAGCGTATAACGTACCGGCTCATATAGTTGAACAGGCTCTTCAGGGAGTTTCAGTTCAGACAGACCCCGCTCTATTAATTCCGATATATTTTGATTTTTCAGGGTGCTCTTCAAAAAAGTTGGATTCACTTATTTTTGACAGATGCAAATATAATGAATTTGAAGCAGGATGTAATAGCTGATTCAAGATTGTATGAGGTGGTTTTTTGTCAGCTCTCCTATCCGTTCAGCTCCGACCAGCGTCATGATCACTTTTGCCTGTCGCTTCCACCCGGTGTAGAGTTTTTCCAGGCCTTCATATCCGTTATTAACCACACTTTTTATGATCGGTTGTGCTGCAGCTCCAAAATCGGCTCCAAGACAGATCGTTTTAAGCAGATCGAAACTACTGCGTATGCCGCCGGAGGCGATCAGCTCGAAATCATATTCCGATTTCAGCGCTTCAACTTGATGCAAACATTCCAGGGTGGGCAGTCCCCAGTCATTGAACACCTCCTTGGGGTCTTTATTTGAACGGCGTTCGTTCTCTACCTTTGCCCAGCTGGTACCGCCTGCACCGGCGATATCGATAACGGCCACACCGCACTCCAGTAACTCCCGCGCCACTTCCCCGGAAATGCCTGCCCCTGTTTCTTTTACAATTATCGGTACCGGGCTTTCATCGACCAATCGTGTAATCCCGTCCCGAATACCTTTAAAACGGCGGTCACCTTCAGGCTGCATGAGCTCTTGAAGAGGATTCAGGTGTACAATAACGGCATCCGCCTCAATAGAATCAATGAGCTGGTTTAGCTGGTCGGTTGATAAACCGTCCACAAGTTGTGCCCCACCGATGTTTGAGGCAATAAAAGCAGTTGGTGCTTTTTTCCGAACAATCGAAAAGGATTCTGTCTGTTCCGGGTTTTCGAGCATGACCCGCTGGCTTCCCACTCCAAAAGGAAGATTATATTGGTCACAGAACTCTGCAATAATAGCGTTGACTGCTCCCGCTTCGGTGTATCCACCGGTCATTGATGAGATAAACAGAGGAAATGAAAAGGAACGCCCTAATAGTGTAGCTTCGGTCGATACCTCTTCCAGGTCTACTTCGGGCAGCGCGTTATGCACAAAATCATACTGCTCAAATCCAGCTGTTCGGTCGTAGTCTACCTCCCCGGAAACAGTAAGCTCGACATGATCTTTTTTACGATCCTTTGTGCTCATAAACTTTTATTTAAACTCTTTGTCAAAGGTTTTTCCCAGGTTTTCCAGTTTCTTTCCCGCCAGCTGATAGACCGTCCACTCCTCCTTCTGCCGGGCACCCAGGTTTTCATAAAATCCGATGGCTTTTTCATTCCACTCCTGTACAGCCCATTCCAGGCGTCCGCAGTCGCGATGATTCGCCAGCCGGGCCAAGTAGGTTAAAAATACTTTCCCATAACCTTTTCCTCTCATCTCCTTTTTTACAAAAAGATCTTCGAGATAAATTCCCGGCTTCCCAACAAATGTTGAAAAATTATGAAAAAAAAGAGCAAAGCCAGCCGGATTTTCCCCTTCAAAACCGAGTATTACTTCCGCATATGATCGGTCACCAAACAAATTTTGCTGTAGCTGCGTTTGAGTAGATACAACCTCATCTTCCAGCTGTTCATAATCTGCCAGTTCTTTAATGAATTCGTGTATTAATGGGATATCAGGCTTACTGGCAAAACGCAATCTGAAATCCTCCAGTGATGTTTCGATCCAATTATATTCGTTCATAAGCTTCTTTTCTTCTTGTGTTTACAGTAGGTGCAGCTCATCTCAAAAATGCCATACACCCGATTTCATTTTTGAAATTGTTATATCATATAGGAGCCGCCATTGATATGAAATGTAGCTCCGGTCATATGCTTTACCCTGCCCGAAGCGAGGAAGGCCACCAGTTCTGCCACTTCTTCCGGAGATGTTATTTCATCAAAAGCCATTCCTTCGGTCAGGTAATCCTCTCCGTAGACGTCAATCGAGTCCATCGCCATGTCGGTCTTAATAAATCCCGGTGCGATAGAGTAGGCAGCAATACCATACTTGCCAAAATCGCGAGCCACACTTTTGGTGAAGGCAACAAGTCCCCCTTTGGATGCCGCATAGGAAGCATACTCCCGGGTATCTCCCCGGTAGGCAGCTCGCGAGGCGATATTGATCAGGAGCCCCTCTCCTGTTTCGGCCCAACGGTTCAAAGCCCATTTTGACAACATCGCGGGAGTCCGCAAGTTTACCTGCATAGTCTTGTCCCAATTTTCCAGCCAGCGGTCGTCCCCGGCCCCAAAATCCACATCTTCAAAAATACCTGCATTATTTACCAACACATTGGGGGCCTCCTCTCCCACGAACAGGGGCTTTAGGTTATTTTTCAATTCGTCGGGCTGTGCGAGGTCCAGGTGTATCCCCTCAAAGGAATCGTGATTGCTAACCGCTTCGGGAAAAGGGGTACTTCGGGCCGTTCCAATCACAGCTGCCCCTTCAGCCAGTAATTTCTCTGCTGTATGCCTGCCGATGCCACGGGAAGCACCGGTAACCAGTACTCTTTTATCTGAAAGATCCATAAGCTTTTTATTGAATCCTCTTGGGAGGATTAACCGATATCAAACCAATGTCATTAAACTCTAATCCCAACTATACTACAATAATTCCAACCCCTTTTCCATCCTTCTGTTACCGTACACCAAAATTCCATTGCCTACCGTATAATTTCACTCACAAAGTTGGGTAGTGCAAAGCTGCCGACATGGATATCTTTGTTATAATACTTTAGCTGATTTCCGAAATGGTCCAGTCCATTTTCAATTCTCCTCATAGTATCCGGTGTCAATGGGTCGGGACCTTTACTGGCAAAGCTGAACGACCACATTCCAGCTGGATACAAGGGTATGAATGCCAGGTACATTTTGGCTACACTATAGGTCACTTCCAACGCAGAAAATACTTTTTTTATACTCGTATGATAGGAGTCCACCCACGGGCTCTCAGTCTGTGCAGCCAGCACGCCATCTTCCGCCAACGCCTGGTGACAGTTCCGGATAAAATCAGTTCCAAATAGTTCCTCTGCAGGCCCCACCGGATCGGAACCATCAATTAGGATAACATCGTACGGTTTCTGTACATCCCGGATATACTGAATACCGTTTTCAAATATTACACTGAGTTTGGGATTGTCCCAGTTTCCCACCTCCGGCAGGTACTGTTTTGATGCCTGTACCACCATCTCATCAATTTCAACAAGGTCAACCTTCTGTACTGTATTATGGCGCAGCACCTCGCGTGCCGTTCCCCCATCCCCACCACCAATTATAAGTATACGCTCCGGTTTGGGGTGGCTGAATAATGCTGTGTGGGAGAGCATTTCATGATAGACGAACTCATCTTTTTCAGACAGCATCACCATACCGTCAATCGTCAATAGCTTGCCCCAGGTATCTGTCTCAAGTATTTCAATTTTCTGGTATTCAGACTCTCCTGAAAACAGAACCTTTTCTACGCCGATCGTCAGACCGGTTTTACCATGATAATATTCAGTATAAGTGTCCATGTTTATTTTTAATCCTAACGTATCACTCGTTATCCGTCACTCATTCACAATTACTCATACCACAACACAACCCCGGCAAATGTGGCTCCGCAAATTTCTACCTGGTGCTCAATACCAGTCGACCGGATCTCTTTTAATCTGCGGTTGCGATATTCAAATGCATCCACCACCATCTGCCGGGCGATCTCTTCTACATTATTGAGTTTACTGTGGTCTTCAAATTCCATAATAACGCCGGGTTCATCTTCCTCTTCCGGGATGCCAACAGCTATAGCTGATGATATGTACCGGCCCGGGGTTGTAGAGTCGATAGCGGCATATGCCAGCGGGATAAGTCCCCCCTTGGGTAGCTTCAAATCACCGACCTCTCGTTGTTCCGCCCCGGGTGGCAAAATACTGCTCATACGCATTAAATTGGTATCTCCCACACCCGCATTCAGCAGCGCGTTATCAAAAGCGTTGAGACGAGTTCGCCCTTCTGACGCTCCTTTAACCAGACAATAAATATTGGGAGTTTTAACCATAATCTGTTCGGCCAATCGTACTTGCGAATATTTTTCTACATGGTTCATTAATTTTCAGAAATGTTTTCTTGTGGTTTGTAGAGCAAACGTTCATCGGGATTCATTTTAAACATACCTCGCTTCATTTCTATAGTCGAAACGTTTTTAGATTCCAGTGACTCCTTTAGCTGCTCTTGTATCACCCAGGGATCAATAGTTTCTCCACAGGTAAAAATATCAACCGCAGCATAATTATATTCAGGCCAGGTGTGTATCGACACATGTGATTCAGCAATCACGATTACCCCACTTACCCCATGTGGACTAAATTTGTGAAAATTATGCGTAATAATGGTCGCTTTAGAAGCTTTAGTAGCCTCCACAACTACATCTTCGATATACCCGACATCGTTAAGTCTGTCGGTATTGCAATCATAATATTCGACTAGAATTTGTCTGCCTAGTGCTTCCATTTATTCACCTCTTTGATTAATTCCCTTTTTGATGGGGTAAATACTTTGTACATGCACGTATCCCTAAAATTTCTCTTCAATTGTTTGACAAATCAGGAAAAGCTATGTTTCGCAATACGTTAACTACTGGATTAATTCGTTCTGGGCATTTCGTTTGTAAATCTTTCTGAACATATTCCGTCGGAATTGACTTAATATTTCCATTATTCCCAGAGTTAATTCAGAACAACAAAATTACAGAATTTTTTTGTCAAATTAATGATCCATCCAACAAAAAATATTGCCAAAGAGCAGGCCATAGATATATATAAAAAGCTATTGCTGCCCCGCCGAATAGAGGAAAAAATGATCAACCTGTTACGTCAGGGTAAAATCAGTAAGTGGTTCTCCGGGATCGGACAGGAGGCAATTTCAGTTGGTGTTGCCTCAGTACTGGATAAGCAGGATTACCTGTTACCAATGCATCGTAATCTTGGGCTTTTCACCACCCGCGGTGTGGACCTTTATACCCTGTTTTGCCAACTGCTGGGTAAGGCTGATGGTTTTACCGGAGGGCGTGATCGGTCATTCCACTTTGGCACGATGGAACATCGCATTGTTGGAATGATATCCCACCTGGCCGCCACCATGCCCATAGCCGACGGGCTGGCTCTGTCCGCCAAACTCAAACAGAATAACTCGGTAGTATGTAGCTTTTGTGGTGACGGGGGAACCAGCGAAGGTGATTTCCATGAAGCACTCAACCTGGCGGCCGTCTGGGAGCTTCCTGTGATCTTTGTGATTGAAAACAACGGCTATGCGCTCTCCACTCCTGTTTCCGAACAGTACGCCTGCCAACACCTGCTCAACCGTGCGATTGGATACGGGGTTGCAGGTCTTAAAGTAGATGGAAATAACATTTTTAATGTTATGGATGAGATGGAGGAAGCTCGCGAGACGGCACTCCGGGGACAACCAGTGCTCATCGAAGCCAAAACGTTTCGTATGCGGGGACATGAAGAGGCATCCGGTACTTCGTATGTGCCCGATAAGCTTTTGGACGAATGGCAGGACCGGGACCCGATTCTACAGATGGAAAACTGGATCAAACAGAAAGAATTGATAGAGGATGTAGAACGGTTCGAAAAAATTAAGGAGGAGGTTGATCAACAGTTTGAGAACCATTTGAACAGAGCTCTGAAAGCAGAGGACCCATCTTTTGATGAGGAGAAGGAACAGTCCAATCTTTTCGCTTCAGTTGAACTTCCAGAGAATCCTCAAAGCTCCAAGACAACCGAGTCAGAAAAACGGTTTGTAGATGCGATTAGTTTTTCTTTAAGACAGGCATTTTATGAGGACGACTCCTACCTGATGCTTGGGCAGGATATCGCTGAGTATGGCGGGGTCTTCAAAGTTACAAAAGGATTTGTTGAGCAGTTTGGAAAAGAGCGTATCCGTAACACACCGATTATTGAATCTGGGGCTATCGGTTGTGCCATCGGACTAGCACTGGAAGGATATAAACCTATCGTAGAGATGCAGTTCGCTGACTTTATCTCATGTGGGTTTAACCAGATTATCAATAACCTTGCCAAGGCACAATACCGCTGGATGCCGCCGTTAAATCTAACGATTCGTGCGCCTCACGGGGCAGATGTCGGTGCGGGCCCGTTCCACTCCGAATCGCCGGAGGGTTGGTTTATGCAACATCCCGGGTTAAAGATAGTGGTTCCCTCTACCGTTGAGGATGCCCAACACCTGCTTTATAGCGCATTGCACGATCCGAATCCGGTTCTTTTTTTTGAACACAAAAAGCTGTATCGAAGCATCAACTCCAAAACTATTGACCACTGTGTGGCGCAGGAACTCGGGAAAGCAGCTGTTCGCAGGCAAGGGACAGCTGCTACTATCGTGACCTATGGACTGGGGATACACTGGGCCCTGGAAATTGCCGAGGAGTATGCTAAAGAAGGAACTGAACTTGAGATTGTGGATCTGCGCTGCCTGCAACCACTTGATATGGAAACCGTAGAGCAATCGGTTTCCATAACCAACAAAGTGCTGTTGCTGCAGGAGCCTTCCATGACAATGGGACCAATGAGTGAACTTTCTGCCCTGATTACCGAACGATGCTTTGAACAGCTGGACGCTCCCGTCCTCCGCTGCTCATCGCTGGATATACCGGTGCCCTTTAACAAAAAACTGGAGAAAGAATATCTGGCAGCAGCACGTTTAAAAAAAAGAATAGAGGAACTTCTACAATATTAAATTGTCAGGATATTAAACTTCCTTTTTAAAAACGAATTACTGAAGTTGACAGGCAGGAGAATAATGTATCAGATAAAAAAATAAGATAGGATAGGCTTCCTGTATCTTAATATCGACTTCAACAGGATATCTTAATACTACTTCTCAGCACCGAAAGCTGTTCCGGCTGTAAGCTCGCTGTTCAAACTCTCATCTTCCTCGAGTTGAGAAGCAAACCAATTTAGCGCCTTTTTTCCTTGAGATACTTTTCGTGCAAATTCTCGTTCTTTTTCATTCTGTTCAAGATACTCCTCAAAAGCACCTTTTTCGCCCCTCTCAAGTTCGTTATCAAGGTACTTGGTAAGAAAATCAGTTAGCACAGTGTCTGAATCAAAAGCTGTAAGTTCCATAAAAGGAAAGAGATTATTTCAGGTTAACATATATCTCTTACCCTGATAATATGGAATTGTTTCGAATTTTGTAGATAGAGACATGCATAGAGACGCAAAACTGTCTCAGGAAACAATGAAGCCCTATATTTTTATCATTAGAAAATTTTTACAGTTGGCCTTTGCCTTACTTCTCTTCGTGGTTAACATGGGGCATAGTCTTTAAATCACCTTTTCCTCTTCAGTCAGAAAAATAAGTGCAAACAACTCCACCATGTTCGATTTCGAACTCGACTTTGTCCGTCTCTCAAAATTGTTAATTAAATTTGGGTTGTTGGCTGCTCACCTCTGGATACACATACTGCTCAAGTAATTCCTGCAGTTCTGCACGTCCACGGTTTATACGAGATTTAACGGTACCCATGGGATTGCCGGTCATCTCAGAAATTTCTTCATATGAAAGCTGCTGTATATCACGTAATACCACCACTTCTCTGAAGTTCTCATTCAGTTCCATAAGCGCTTTCTTTAATTTATCCATGCACAT
This sequence comes from Balneolaceae bacterium, assembly GCA_041641755.1. Classification (GTDB taxonomy): domain Bacteria; phylum Bacteroidota; class Rhodothermia; order Balneolales; family Balneolaceae; genus JAMQKA01. The sequence continues at coordinate 1,729 of JBEPXS010000052.1, read as the reverse complement.
CTGTTCATGCAGAGAATCATCTTGCAAAATACCTGCATCCTGGAGATCCATTTTTCGATCTTCCGGATCGCTGGGATCTTTGTGAATTGTGACCGTAGTCATACGCTTCTTTTTCTTATAAAGACTTTTAGCAAGGTTGAGCGCTATCGTATACATCCAGGTAGAAAATTTGGCAATGCGTTCATATGAGTGACGACTCCTATACACTCTTAAGAATGTCTCCTGTACCAGATCTTCACAATCCTGATGATTGTGCGTATACCGATATAAAAAGTTGTGAAGGCGGTCCGTATATCGTTCTACAAGCAGGTTAAATCCCTCCTCATAACCAGCTTGAAAATGTTCCATCAAATCTTCATCAGACAATTCTTTTAATCTAGTCTTTGAAAGTGCTTCCATAGTCGGAATTCCCGATTTTGTGTTACAATTCACTCATGTAAAAGCGAAAGCCAACTTGTCGGCGTGTTGTAAAATCCGACCTAGTTGATAATTCGCTTGATCAACAGGAGAAGAATCGTCGTGGGATCCATGGCTGAAAAACCTTTTGCAGCACGATCAGCGTCCAGCAGGGCTTCAAATACGCGAGGCATATCCTGAAGCTCGTATTTCGAGGCGTCTTGCCACAGTTTATTAAAGTACCAGCTGTTGCCGATACCCATCTGATCCTGTATCTGTGCCTTGGTGTTACCCTTGGCGGCGAGACGTCGAATTTGCCAGACGTTTGAAAACACACTGTAAAAGAACCCCACGGTACGAATAATTTCTCCCGTGTCTGTCTTAGAGTGTTGCAACATCTGTTCCGCTATGAAAAGCGATTGCTCTAAATCACGTGATAGGAGGGCTTCCTTGAGTTCAATCGCCCCATACTCTCTATACAGGCCGATTATTTCTTTTACGTCACTCTCTTGTATTTCTTTGGCAGTGTCTACAAAAGTACACACTTTATCTATTTCAGTGGACACTAGTTGCAGATTTTGACCAACAAATTGTGCCAGCATCTGGGCAGCCCCGGGGTATATCTTTTTATCATATTCGCGCTGGGTCCATTCTATGATCCAGTCCGGCAGTCGGTAATCGGGAATCTCCTTAAACTCGAAAAAACTGACGTTTTTATTTTTTTGAATCGCTTTGCCAATCCTGGAACGCCCATGCGGCTTCTTTGAGTCGAACATGACAAACAGCGTTGTAGGATTGGGGTGTTCCAGGTATGGAATGAGATCGTTTACGGAGCCTCCATATCCATCATCAGTTGGTGTTGGACTATCTAAGTTGCCAAAATCTCTCAGAACTACCACCCGCTGGTCAGCCATCATGGGAAAACTTCGGATGATTGAAAGAAGTTTTTCAGGAGTTATATCTCTCCCGTAAAGAAGATCAAAATTAAAATCCCGGTTTTGCTCCGGTATTAGTGATTCCGTGGCCTTCTCCAGCCGGTCCAGGAAAAACTCCTCTTCCCCACAGAAATAGTACACCGGTTTACGCTGCTCACTTTTGAGTTCGTTCAGTGCTTCCTGGTAAAGTTCTATGCTGGTCTTTTTAGCCACTTCTTGTTAGTCGTTAATTGTTATTCGTTACTTGTTGTCCATCCCTGAATCTGGTGAAGAATCATATGATATCTGATTCTCTTTAGCAGTGGACTTTTTTGCTTTCTGCAGATATGAAATATATCCATTAAGCAGCTGCGTACATCGTACAATTTCTTTTCGAAAATCTTGAAGTTCTTTTAAAT
>JBEPXS010000051.1:0-12732 GCA_041641755.1 Balneolaceae bacterium | reverse complement strand
GTTTTCCTTTTTTTAAACCGATCTACGACGCTGAAAACCATTTTGATATCCATATGCCACCCCAGGTTACCGGCGGATGCAGAGAGATTTTATCGGGACATCTGACCAAAACATTTTTCCCGGTAACGCTGGATATGTTTGATGCCAACCTGGAATTTATTACCCAGCAAAATAATCTGAAGGAGTATGATGGCTATTCAGTTGAATACATGTTAGCCAATCATCCAATAAATACCGCTGTTTACAAGATACGAGTGGCCGGAAAAACTATTGTTTTTTGCCCGGATAATGAGCTTAAACCGATGGAAGAGAAAACCAACGCTTATTTTTACAAAAAACTCAAAGAATTTTTCAGGAATGCTGATATTCTAATCCACGACGCCCAGTACAATTTAAAAAGCTATCGTACAAAAGTAGAGTGGGGGCATTCGGCGTGGCAGACAGTAGTTGACTTTGCCCAACGGTCCGGAGTCAAAAACCTATTTCTGACTCACCATGATCCGGATTCAGATGATGAATACCTTGAACAGCTGGATGAGCATATCCAACAAAAATTTGGACACAATTTTGAGTCTGTACAGCTGGCTAAAGAGGGGGTAAAAATGCACTTGGAGATTCCCGAATCAATCTCCCGTGGCTAGGTAACCCTCAATTTCTGTATAGGAGATCAGATTGCAAAGTAACTCTTTCCTAACTTCCCCAGCCCCGCACTTTTTATTGCAAGCCTACTACTTTAGAACCAAGCAAGTCATTATGATTCTCTGAACTCAAGCATACTTTTAAACCCCTATTATGATGGTCATCTCGACCGAAAGGGAGAAATATTTGTTGCAATGGTATATCCCCGGATACAAAGATATCTCATTCCGCAGGCTCTATTCGAGATGACTGAGTGGATTTTGTTTTCACGTTACATATGAACGCGTTGTAGGGTTGAAAAGCTCTCGTATCATCCTGAATAGATCCCGAGTCAGGCTCGGGTAGGAACAATAGTTCACAGGATGACTGGCATTTCTCGTTACTAAAGATGGATACGTATGCCAAGCGCTCCACCGATGTCAAAGTCGGTACTTGGTGCCAGGTTTATTGTAGGGGCCAGCTCCAGAAAGAGGCCTACCGGTGCTTCCTCAAAGAGATAGTTAAGGCCTACCGGTACCCGAATACCGATAACGGATTCATTGTCTGCCAGTACAAGACGTCCACCAATTCCATAATAGAACGGAAGTTGGCCTTCGTCTACATCACTAAATACAGAGTAGTTGTGCCACAGGTAATCTGCATGCAAGTGGATTGCATCATATTGACCTAACGACCAAGCCAACCCGCCATCGATGGCATTTCTTTGAGATTGCCAGTACTTGAGGCTGATACCGGTAGGTTCGCCAATCATTATTCCCACTCCCAGCTTCCCGTCAGTATTTTGGGCCGAAGCAGGATTAATGTTGAATACTAGTAGTAATAATGTAGTGACAAGTAATCCCTGGGATAGTTTTTTCATGGAATCAATAATAAGTTTTTTTGATTAGCATTAATGAGTTAGCAAATATTTATCGGGCTTTACGCTCCTTTACTGTGGATTACTATTTGATGGAGTCAATGAATTCAAAACCCCTAGATAAAATTGCTATGATCAAAAATTAGTATGATTTAGTATTTGAGCAACCTGTAAAGTGTGTGATCTAACAATATCGACAGTGTTGGAATTCCTTTTGCTATGACAATAAAAAACAGTCATATATACAACAGTTAAATGGAACTAGTACATTAAAGTTTCAACAGGTAATAATTTTTGTTGTGATATTTTTTCAGTACGCTCACGGTATTTATTATTGCTGGCAGGAACTCGGGAAGGAAGTTGATTTTAGGATAAAGAGTCAGTTATTTGAAAATGATTCAAAGTGGCAATTTTTTTTTAAAAGCATAGATACAGAGAACTAGTGTCAACCGAAGGACTTTTACTCATATTTGTTAAAAATCCGCAGGAGGGAAAGGTTAAGACCCGCCTTGCAGAAGCTGTCGGCAGTAAGCATGCCCTGCAAATCTATAATAAGCTTCTGACCTATACGCGTGATGTTGTAAAACCACTTGCCGTCGACATCCAGGTTTGGTATTCCGACTATATTCCACTCAACGACCTTTGGGACGAAATTGGAGTAGAAAAACGTACACAGCTGGGCAAAGATTTAGGCGAGCGGATGAAGCACGCCTTTGACTGTGCATTCTCAGATGGTTACGAGAGAGTTGTTATCATCGGTAGCGATTGTGCATTGCTGACCACTGAGATTATCCGGAATGCATTTAAAAAGCTTGAGACTAATGATGTTACAATAGGACCATCCCAGGACGGTGGATACTACTTGCTGGGGATGAATGAGTTTTATCCAGCATTTTTTGAGGATAAAGAATGGAGTACCAGTCACGTGTATCAAGAAACTATGAAGGAGATTGAGCAACGGGATTTGACCTTCAGTACCCTCCCGGAGTTGAACGATGTAGATACCCATGATGACTGGCAAGAAGTGAAATTTAGATTTGCTAATCCCTCCTGATGGATATAGAAGTAATTATTCCCACCCTTAACGAAGAGGATATAATTACAGAGTCAATCCGTACAGTCAAAGAGCGTTCGGTCGGCCATGTCAGCGAGGTTGTTGTAGTAGATGGGGGCAGTACTGACGCTACGGTATCTCGGGCTGACGAAGCAGGAGCTACTGTTTTTGAAACCAGTCAGAAAGGCCGTGCCCGGCAGATGAATATGGGTGCGGTGCGTACATCGGCCCCCTTGCTCTACTTTTTGCATGCCGACTCCAAGCCTCCCGTAAAGTTCGATCAGCAGATAATGGATGCCTTTAATGATAATTACCCAGCCGGGTGCTTCAGGCTGGCGTTTGACCTTGATCATCCCATATTGAATTTCTATGCTTGGTGTACCCGTTTCGATATCGATGCTTTTCGGTTCGGGGATCAAAGTTTGTTCATAACCCGAGAGCTGTTTGAAGAGCTCAATGGATTTGATGAGGATCTGATGGTGATGGAAGACAATGTGATGGTACGAGAAATCAAGAAAGAAGCACAATTTTCTATTATTGCGGATAATGTTGTAACTTCTTCCCGAAAGTATGAACGGGTCGGTGTCATCCGGCTGCAGTTGATTTTTATTCTTATTTATACGCTTTTTTTCGTGGGTTTTTCTCAAGAGCAATTGGTCAGCACATACAAAAAATTGGTTAGTTAATAGAAACCGCTTATTCCAGTTTAAATTAAGATTTAACCACCTATAGTTAACTTTATAGTAATCTTAGTTTTTTTAATTTCACCTTTCACGATGAGGCAAAGGAGCTTTGTCTCATAAATTCCTAATCTAAACTAATATACCCATCATTCTATGAAACGATACGGACTGTTATTTACTGTGCTAATGATGTTGCCGCTTATTTCGGCAGCGCAAATTAGCGGACGTGTACTAGATGCAGAAACGAATCAGCCTCTTCCGGGAGCGAATATCGTTGTAAAAGGTACCCAAACCGGAGCTTCTTCAGGAGCGGACGGAACTTTCAATATTAATGCTCAGGAAGGAGATACCCTTGTTGTGTCATTTGTCGGTTATAATACACAAGAGGTTTTGGCAGAACCGGATTTGGAAATATTTCTTCAATCGAATGAAGAGATGCTCGGTGCAATTGTAGTATCTAGCAATACTATTGATATTGCCAGAACCCGGGAAACGCCGATTGCGGTTTCTACTATTACGCCGGCAGAAATATCCCAGGAAGTTGGTAATCAGGAATTTCCGGAGATAATGAACGATACACCAGGCGCCTATGCAACGAAGCAGGGTGGTGGATATGGAGATTCCCGCATTTCTCTACGTGGATTTGATCAAAGCAATACTGCATTCCTTATCAACGGACAGCCTGTAAACGATATGGAAAATGGCTGGGTTTACTGGTCTAACTTGCAAGGATTGACGGATGTTGCTTCCGGTATCCAGATTCAGCGCGGTTTGGGGGCATCTAATCTTGCCGTCCCTTCTGTAGGTGGAACAGTCTCGATATTTACAAAAACAGCCGAGAATGAGAGGGGTGGTTCTGTTTCGCAGATGATAGGAAATGATGGTTACACTAAATCTGCAGCCTCCTATAACACTGGGGTTGGTGAAAACGGCTGGTCAGCCTCATTCCTGTTAAGTTACTGGCAAGGAAATGGATATGTAGATAATACCAGTGGTGAAGGCTGGACTTATTTCGGTGCAGTCGGGTATGAGCCAAACGACAGTCACTCGTTCAACTTATCCCTTCTGGGAGCGGGACAGTGGCACCACCAGCGGAGTACGTGGGTGTCCATTCGTGACTACCAGAACTTCGGAGATGACGGAATTGATCCCCGCTGGAATACAAACGGCGGTACGCTTAATGGTGAAGAATATAACCTGGAACGTAATTTCTACAACAAACCCCTCGCAACACTAAACTGGGATTGGGATATCAGTGAGAATGTACAACTTGCTACTTCGCTGTACGGTTCTGCCGGCCGTGGAGGCGGTACCGGACCACGAGGTCAGTATTTCTTTAATTCGGATATCGACCTTTTCCCCTTCGGAGGAAATGAGGACCTTACTGCTCACTACCTGGAAGATGGCGATGGTGCAGCTTCACGTAACCAAGATGGGACAATCAATTATGATAATGTAGTCCAGGTAAACCGGTCAACTACATCGGGCTATACGGGAGCTATTGAACAGTACAATGGCGAGCTGATTGGCTCAAACGGATACAATGACAACAATGTAAATAATGCGGTACTTGTACGCAGAGCGTCCATGAACTCTCACAACTGGTTTGGGGCGATTTCCAAACTGAAAGCGGAGGTTGATAAATTTACATTTTCGCTGGGTATTGACCTGCGAAAATACACCGGTTATCACTACCGTGCGCTTAATGACCTGCTGGGATTAAACGCATATTTTTCTGGTGGTGATGGTTCTAATGGCAACCAGAACTCGCTTGGTACCATCATCGAGAATGAAAATACCATAGAAGCATCACCTTTCCGTGATACCGGCATAAGCGGGCCGAAGATCGACTACTACAACCTCGGTTTTGTTAATTGGCAGGGAGTTAACGGTATGATTGAGTATGACAGTGGTGAAAAATTCACAGCTGTTATCCAGGGTGGTGTATCCAATCAGTCATATCAGAGAGAAGACTTTTTTGACCAACCGGGCAACGCACTTTCCAAGAAGAAAAATGTTCTGGGCGGCTATGTAAAAGGTGGGGCAAACTATAACATCAACAGCCAGCACAATGTATTTGCCAATGCCGGTTTCATTTCACGACAGCCGCTCTTTGATGCGGTTTTCCCCGACTTTCAGAACGATATCAATCCCGACCTGCAAAATGAAGTGATTACTTCCATTGAATTGGGATATGGATATACCTCATATGCATTCGACTTGAGTCTGAATCTCTACTCCACCGTGTGGGCAAACCGATTTATCGAAGAAAGTTTCCCAAATGAGGAAGGAACCTTTGGGACTGCTCAATTCGATGATGTTGATGAGCTTCACAATGGTATTGAGGTTGAAACCACCGTACGACCAATGGATAATTTAAAGTTGGAAGGAATGTTGTCAATCGGCGATTGGAAGTATACCAATAATTTCAATGCCACGCTGTTTGATGACAGCCAGAATCAAATTGGTACAACCACACTTTATACTGACGGCGTAAAGGTAGGCGATGCAGCCCAATTCGTTGGCTATATAGGAGCCGATTACCGCATTGACGACTGGAGCATAGATGCCGGTTACCGATATGTAGATAACCTATATGCCGATTATAGCATTACAGACGAAGCGTTTACTGATCCTGACAATGAGGGAGCCCTAAAGCTTCCTTCGTATGGTTTGGTAGATCTGGGGTCAACGTATCGTTTCGACCTGTTTGGACAGATGGCCTCGCTGCGGGTTAATGTTAATAACCTGTTTAATACAACATACATAGCGGAATCCAACTCCAACTATCATGCTTCTTCCGGAGACGAGACCTGGAACGGGATCAATAACCGTAATTTCGTATGGTACGGGTTTGGAAGAACCTGGAATGTATCGTTGAAATACGAATTCTAAGTAGATCCTTTTTGGTTTGAGGAAAAGTTAAAATTTAAAGGCAGTCCCTGCGGGCTGCCTTTTTTATTTTAAACTTGTTCTGCAGTTTCGATTGAATTCTGATCCGATTATCATAAAAAGAGTTCTTATCTACAAGAACCAGTTAACCATTGACTAACGATGAAATATTTATGCCAACCGGGTTTTTACTTCATGAAACAGATTAGGTCAACAAAACTGTCTTTTTTACTTATAGCTTTTGCAGTGTTGACCGTGGCAGGATGCAGCAGTTCAAACAATCCCTCCCCAAATAAGCCAGCCAAACTGTTGTTAGTTTCCTTTGATGGATTTCGCTATGACTATCTCTCTAAAACCGAAACACCTCATTTCGATGAATTTATCAGGCAGGGCGTCATGTCGGAGGGATTAATTCCTGTTGTTCCGAGCAAAACATTTCCGAACCATTACACCATTGCCACCGGCCTCTACCCCGAAAATAGCGGCTTGGTCGGTAACACCATGTACGATCCCAAGTGGGACGAGTGGTACCGCATACGTGATCGAGAGGCGGTCGAAAATGGTGAATGGTACCAAGGAGAACCGATCTGGAATACCGCAGAAAAGCAGGGACTGACCACCGGCACCATGTTTTGGGTGGGCTCCGAAGCGGACATCCAGGAAATGTACCCCACCTACTGGAAAAAGTTTGACGGGGATATGAACGAACGCGCGCGGATTGACACCGTGGTATCCTGGTTTACACAAGATGAAACCCTGATCGATTTTGGGACCCTCTACTTTGAGCATGTCGACAGCCAGGGACAGTGGCACGGAACTGACTCGGATTCTCTTGTGGCAGCCGTGCAGAAAGCCGATCAGTTACTTGGTTATCTAAAGCAGCGACTGAAGCAGGAGCAGCTCTGGGATAAGATGAATGTGATGGTAGTATCGGATCACGGTATGGCAGATCTTTCATCCAGTAAAGTCATTGTGTTGGATTCAATCATAAATATGGACCATGTCAAGCACTACACGCTTGGCCCCGTCAGTATGATTCAGCCCGATTCCTCTCACAAAGACCAGATTTATCAAAAACTGATGCAGGCTTCACGGCATTACACTGTATATAAAAAAGAAAATTTGCCGGAACGGTATCACCTGAAAAATAATCGGCGTGTAATGGATATTGTAATTGTAGCAGAGATGCCGTACACAATTCTTCTTAGGGAAAATAAACAGCGGTTTCTTAACAGTCTGCCAGAGGCTGCACACGGTTATGACAAGAGGAACCCCCAAATGCATGCCCTCTTCGCAGCTCGCGGTCCCGCTTTTGTTTCGGGAGATACGGTATCTTCATTCCAAAATATTCACCTTTATGAATTGATGAGCCATCTGCTGGGTTTGGATCCGGCTCCCAACGACGGCGCGCTGGATAGCGTAAAAGTTCTTTTAAAATGACATCTATTTGTTGCTCTGCTTAGTGTGGACTTTAACACTTCTTGGGCCTTGCTGCACCCAGTCCTGTAAATAGTTTGATGATTAAAATGACTATCAATAGTCCCAGTGGCACCAGCCAGTCTTCGGTAATATCGTGAAGCCCTCCGAACAGGGTGGGACCGATGGCTGCCAGCCCGTAGCCGATGGATTGCGACATGCCGGACAGCTCGGTTGCTGTCTCGGAGTCTTCCGTCCGCAGCACAATAAATAACAGAGCGAGCCCGAAGCTGCCACCCAGTGCAATGCCGACGAGCGATACCCACAACGGGATCAGGAATGTACCCGGCAGTAACAATCCGATGATGCTGACCAGTTCCATCCCGGTGATGATCCATACGGGAAGACGTTGATCACTTAATTTTTCAGCCCAGGTAGGTACGATCAAAGTTCCTATGACTCCCATTCCCTGGGAAAGAGAAAGCATCCACCCGGCATACTCGGTACTAAGTCCGCGATCAATTAAAATTTCCGGCAGCCAGGCAAGTACTACATAGAAAGTGAAAGATTGAAGTCCCATGAAAAGGGCGACCTGCCAGGCCAGGGTAGATCCACCGAGATCTTTCATAGCTTTTAGGAAACTTCTATTGTGTTTGGGAAGAGTAGTATTACGTACCTGCGGTAACCACATGATCAAGGCGATGGCCGCGGGCAGCGCCCAGAAGCCAAGCGACCAGTGCCAGCCCCAGCTAAAATTTGTACCGAAAGCCAGGGGCACGCTCAGGCCGGCTCCAATTGCAGCTCCAAGCCCCATGCCACTGGAGTACAGACTGGTCATCATGCCCGTTCGGTGAGGAAAGTCACGTTTGACCAAGCTGGGAAGCAGGACGTTCCCCAGGGCGATTGCAATTCCCAGAAGCAGGGTTCCCCCAAAAAGAAATAATGGCGAAGGAATAACACGCAGCAGAATTCCTACGGTCAATAAGAAAAGAGCCCCTGCAAGTGTTTCTTCGATACCGAAACGCTTTGTGAACAATGTGGTTAGGGTGGAGAGAGCTGCAAAAGCCAGCAGAGGGAGCGTAGTGAGTAACCCTAACATGGCGTTTGATAACCCCGTGCTGTCCCGGATAGCACCTATCAGGGGACCAACCCCGGCAAGAGCTGGACGCAGGTTAATGGCAATTAGTAGTATGCCGGAGATAAGCAGAAATTGTTGGAATGAGGTACGTTGTGAGGGACTTACCATCCGGTGACTGATTTTTTTTCTGAATGCAGCGTGAAGATACAAATGGCAAAGCCCAAAACCGAAAACCAATTATCGAAAAAACCGGAAGAATTGTTGTGTGAAACCAGTTTAGTTGTGCATCCAAGCAGCGACGGGGTTGAAATCAAAATGGTTGAGGTAGGTTACCCCGACAGCTGCTGGAAGGGTTTAAAAATTCGTTTTGGATGCCGGCGGATCAAACCAAAAGAAACGCCATAACGACAGCTAAAGGAGACACAGTTTCAAGCTTGGCGTCCTTTTCCATCTTATCTTGTTCATTTTTTCAATGAAGAAAAAACGAACCAAAAAATTCACCGGGGTATCGTAGATGTTTTACTGGCTATATCGTTGAGGCTACTTAATGCTTTGGAACACTCGTTGCCCTCAATCACTCCTTTCCCACGATTCCCCGGGCCCCAATTTCTCCTTATTCCACTGTATGTACCGGCTTACATTCTGATTTCTGGTAATTCCTTTCATCCATTACCCAATCTTTTTTAAAGCAAAAGATTGAAACCTGGGGTTATTCACTATCTTTACTGTTCATTTTTTGAACGACCAAAAAATAAACGAAAAAAGTCACCGGCTGGTGAAATTTTTGCTGCGTTCCCTGCGCCTCCACTAAAACCATTTAAACTCAATCCGCTGAGAAGCGCGGATCTCAAGCAAAAATGGTTTCTTAACGCTCCGGCTCCAGTCACTTGGTCAACAAAAATTTCTTAGGCCGGAAATAATCAAAACTACTTATAGCAAGAAACGTGAACCCGGAAGAATTTACTGTCCGAAATCGGGTTGGCTCCTCATACGTTCAGCGTTTCGATTGTAGTCAAACCGATTGAGTTTCAAATTCTTCTTGGGTTTTTGGTTCGTTTTGGGCCAAGCCAAAATGAACACTCCAAAAAGACGGATTAAGTAATATCAAAATTGCGGGGGCTTCTCACCGTCTTGTCTCGTTCATTTTTTTAACGCTCTGGCTAGGTTACTATACCAACAAAAATTGCAAAGACCGAAAAAAGATATACTATGTTAACTTGTTCATGTGGTTCTTATCCTGAATTCACGTTAAATATATACTATCTTCAATGTAGGTAAGTAACAGTATTCAACTAAGTACTGCATCCAAACCTCAGGGAACGGGATAAAGGTCTAAATTGATGAAATTATATCTTACTCCCGTAAAGCTAAAAAAGAGATAGTTATGCAACGACTATATGTAGATATGGATGGAACCCTGGTCGATTTTGAAGCTGGAATTCCCTCAGTTACAAAAAAGCAGAAAAAGGAGTACGGTGAAGAGTACGATGACATACCGGGATTTTTTGATGATCTGCCTCCGGTCGAAGGTGCTATTGAAGCGTATAAAAAACTCTCTCGGGTTTTCGATACCTATATTTTGTCTACCGCACCCTGGAATAATGAAACCGCCTGGGCAGCCAAAAATTTGTGGGTACGCAGGCATCTCCCCGAGGTCGGCAACCGGCGACTGATACTGACCCATCACAAACACCTGGTGAAAGGGCAAATTCTCATCGACGACCGCACAGCACATGGCGTTGATAAGTTTGACGGAGAACACATCCATTTCGGCGGCAACCAGTTTCCTGATTGGAATTCAGTTCTAAATCATCTTTTATGATAATCAGATTATAGAACTGCTAAACAATATTTTCATTATTTGTATGTACAAACAAAAACAGTTTAGAGCTCGTGTAGGCAGATTAGGGATCATTTCAAGCTTTGCTGGACTACAATTCAAAGTGTTAATTATTATAACCAGAAAAGTCGTCCAGGGAGATAGGGCGCTTATAATCGTTTACATAACTACGCTTCCACCAGCGGCCGGATTTTTTTCGCTCTTTGCTTTTGGCATATCTATAGCGAAACAGCCGTGCACGAATAAATTGTGGGGGTCCATCTTTAAAAGGGACATCCTTTAGTAGTTTTTCCGTGGGTTTGTCTCCCAACAGTAGTTTGTGAATTAGCTGATGTAGCCAGCGGTTCTGGTGAGGGGAAGACATGGCTGCAAACCACATCTGCCAGTCGAGCCTCAGGTGGTAGGGAGAAATTTGAGGAGAACGTTTTCCAGGATCACCTGGTTTGCCTTTGAATTCGTATGCTTTCCATTCGGTTTCGGAGGTAATTTCATTATCAGTAGTTCCTTCAAGGATAATCTCGTAACGGGTTTTGGTAACAGTGCCAAACGCTCCGTAAGTGTTTACCAGGTGAATGGGATTGAAGCTGAAGTTCATCATTTGGCTGCTTGAAAACATATTCGTGACTGGCTTGTAGCTCATAAGCAAAACAGCAATACCAAGAAGATAGATGGTTACCTGAAAGTAAGTCGGGATTGAGGATGCCTCGGGTGGTGTAACCGAAATAATATTCTGAATAACGCCATCACTAAAACCACTGAAAGCCAAGGTAAGAGTGAGCCAGTTAAGCCAGGAGTAATTTCCACTGATGATGAGATAAACCTGGGAAATAATGATAAGGCCGGCGGCTATTGAGGCGACAGGTTGAGGAAAGAAGAGTCCCCATATAATGACCAATTGCACCGTATGGTTAAAGAACGTCTCCGCTTTATGAAGCGGTCCTGGAAGCAGGTGAAAGTAACGGCTTAACGGGTTGGGCAGGGGTTGCGTTTCGTGATGATAGTTAAGACAGGTGAGCTCGCGCCAGCATTGGTCTCCACGCATTTTTATCAATCCTGCCCCAAACTCAACACGGAATAACATCCACCGGATCATCCAGATGACCAGGACAGGGGCAGCCATATGGCTGGGACCCAGAAAGATGGCAAAGAAACCCACTTCGAGCAGCATCGATTCCCATCCGAATCCGTAGAATAGTTGTCCGACGTTAACAATAGAAAGGTATAGAGCCCAGAGAAGGAACCAGACTAACATCGACAGCCAAAGGGGACCGCTATCTGAAATTCCACTTAATGCAATGAATGACAGGAATATTCCCACCCAGGCTATTCCTTTGAAGAGACCATCAGAATAAGACAAGTGGAAAACACTGGGAGCGCTTTTAAATGAAACCTGCCTCAGATAGGGTCCGATCGGTAACAAGCCATTGCTGCCACATAAGGCCGGGAATTGATTGAGGGCATTCACAAAGGCCAACAGGTAGATAAAGCCAAGAGCCCGCTGCAACAAGAGCCGGCTAAACCAGTAATCTCCTGTGTAAAACTGACTCAGAAAGTCCACGATTAAATTAATGAACCCGGTTAAAGTTTACACGAGTTACTGTAACAAGGTAAGATAAAGGAGAAGTTCACTGTCCACAGGCAGGCAAGAAGTGAGTTGGCATATCAATAATTAATTCTCAGATATGCAATCCTCCAGTTATGAGCAGAGCATACTTAGTAGTTGAGTGGGAAGTTTCCAGGCCGGGGTTTCTACTGGTCGAGTTGGAACTCGGGAGCTACAAACTTTATCCAGGAACTGTCTTCCTCATAATGTTCTATTACCTCTGCCGGTGACTCATTTTGGAACGAGGCCATAAGTTGTTCAACCTTGGTTTCCAGCGTTTTAAGGCTGTTGTTTATCAAGTCTCGGTTGAAGCCGTACTCCTCCAGTCGCAGTGTGAACTCCATTGAAATAACACGGCTAAGGATACGACCCATATCAACCATTTTGTGTTGAACCATCTTTGAGTCTACATTGAAATTGAACAGCCCATTGAAGCGATCAGCCACGTTAGAGGTAAGCTCATAATTATTAAGGAAATCAAACATATTCGAGAGCTTCAGCTTTCGCATTTTTTTGAGTACCGACTCCGCAATCTGTTGATACAGGATATCGTTGGACCCTTCAAAGATCTGGAACGGTCGGCTGTCGATTACCGAGCGACCCGCTATATGATCAAGCCGATACCCTTTGGCTCCCATCAATTGCAACAGGGATTGGGAGGCCTCTTGCAT
>JBEPXS010000050.1:0-12764 GCA_041641755.1 Balneolaceae bacterium | reverse complement strand
CATCTCTGTTTGCATCACCTTCGGAAAGAGAACCAGCCGGATCAAACAAAACCTCGTTAATGACAACACCCGCAGTTTCATTATCCAAAATTGAAAGTTGGTGAACTTTTGGTGGTTTTAACTGGACATTACCCGATGAAGAAAGATTTGCAAGTGTAAATACAGCTGTTTCGGTCCCCTCATATTCCGAATCATTGTTTATTGTAAATCTTGCACTCTGTGTACTCCCATCACTGGCTCCCGGTGGATAAGAAAGAGTCTGTGTGGTAGGGCCGATAAAATCTTCAGCAACAGATGAGCTGGAACTTGTGTTAAACTGCAGATCCACGCTTACTCTATTGTTACCGGGATCCTCAAGTAGTACAGTTATCAGGATAGATCCGCTATTCTCGGATACAATGGATGTGTCAGAAAAAAGTCGTACTGAGGGAGGTTCATCCAATTTTGTTTGGCCGGCGGTTCCGGGAGACCCATTATCCGTACTTTCCACAATTAAACTATTCGACTCATTATAATCTAAAATATCAGCTTCTCCATGGGTATCAATATTTTTAATATCATTCAGCTCCAAGGAAGCCCCATCAAATACTTTGCTACTGTTATAGTCAAGGCGGGCTATGTTAGTACCTTCTGTGTCAGTAAGGACAATTTCGTCATTGGAGTTCGTCAAACTGAATGTCCCCCCGGATCCAAAAACATAATCTGGAGTAAATCCGGGTGAGCTACCGGCAGCCAGTACGATAAAACTTTCAGCGGGAATTGTTAGTGAACCACCGTTATCTATTGTATGCAGATCTGTTCCGTCATCAGAAAGGGTGAAGCCATCAATATTGATTGCGAACGAGCGCCTGTTATATATCTCTATATACTCTCCCTCACCATCAGCTACTGCACTGGGACTAGCCATAAACTCGGTGATTATAATATCACCGGGGCCAATTGACTGTGTTTGTGCAATGCCAGGCAACATCCCGACAAGCAGCGACAGCAAAAAAAATATTTTAATTCCTTTTTGTAGCTGTTGAGCCATAGGCAGTTGACATTCCTTTTTCTACTACGACACTAACAAATAAGTCATTTTCGCAATCAAATCAAAGATTATTAAGGGTAAACAATTGTTAAATAACAATAAGTTAACGACAAAAATATAACCTCAGAAGCTCTAGGTTATAATTGATGATATCATGCAATAATTTTATCCAGAACTCCTGCAATTACCGATCGAAATCCTCTGTTACAATCAAGATTCCCTTATATAGATATATTATGAGGAGGGTTTCCTGTTTTCGGAAAAAGTATCCCCAAAGCACGGTCAGTCCTTATCGAATTTTTGTGATAATTACTCCGAGTAATACAAAAAAGAAAAAGAGATCTACGTAGCCTGGATCAAACTCAAGAGAACATACTACCTCGTAGTTCAGATAACGAACAGAATGATAGATTTTCCAATCTAATCATCAAAGTGCATATCTCCGAGCAATCCTTCGGTGTGAGCTACCGCTACCGATACGGCTGCATCCCCAGTAATATTAACGGCGGTCCTGCACATGTCAAGTATACGATCTACTCCCAGAATCAGGGCGATCCCTTCTACAGGAACTTCAATAGCCTGCAACACAATTACCAGCATAATAATACCTGCTCCCGGTACTCCTGCAGATCCGACCGATGCAAGAGTAGCGGTAAGAACGATCGTCAACTGTTGAGCAATAGAAAGGTCGAGACCCAGGGCCTGGGCTATAAAAACGGCAGCTACGGCTTGGTAAAGGCTGGTTCCATCCATATTGATGGTAGCCCCGACCGGCAGAACAAAACTGGAAACCTCCTCATCTACACCCACGTTTTTTTCCACTCGCTCCATCGTTACCGGCAGGGTGGCAGAGCTCGAACTTGTGCTGAACCCCAATAACATGGCCGGACGAATAGCCCGGAAAAAATCACCCAGTTTCATTTTGCTAAACAATTTGAATAAGCTGGAGTACACCAGCAACAGATGCAGGATAAGTCCCAGTATTACAGCAAAGCAGTACCATCCCAGAGCGCCTAAAAGATCAAGCGCCTTGGTCAGATCGTCACCGGCAAGATCCACTATTACGCCCGCCATTAATGCAAAAACCCCATACGGAGCCGTTAGCATAATGAAGTCCACAATTTTTATGATCACCTCGTTCAGTGCGTCAAAGAAGTTAATAAGGATCTCACCTTTTTGAATAGGCAGTTGAATGATACCAATACCCAGCAGAATAGCCAGGAATACAACTTGCAACATATTCGAGTTATCGGAGGCAGCAGCAAAAAAGTTTTGAGGTACAATATCCACAAAAAAGGCTAGCGGGCTGCGATCCATCACCTGCTGAGCCGATTCACTGGATCCTTCCAGATTTTTCTGATATCCTTCCATCAGTTCTGTTTGCGTCTCTTTTGGCAGGTACGTGCCCGGCTGGATAACATTTACAACCGTGAGGCCGATCGTGATGGCAAGTACGGTAGTAGCCATATAAAAGGCAATGGTCTTCCCTCCCATCCTGGACAGTTTGGCTATATCGTTAAGGCTGGTAACCCCCACAATAAGTGATGCCAAAACCAAGGGTACGGCAATAAGTTTAAGCAAATTAATAAAGATAGTGCCAATTGGACTAATATAGTCATTCGTAAATTCGGTGAGACCGGTAATGCTTGCAACGAGCCCCCAGACCAATCCCAGTATTAGCCCTATTATTATTTGCCAGTGTAGTTGCTTATACCATGGTTTCATAATGAAAGCAAGTTTATGATTATAGCTGCCAGCGCACCGACGCCGGTAGCTGCCCAGTTTACGAAATTATTATCAAGTTCAAGCTGTAAAAGAGATTCATCGGTACCGTAACCAAGATTACGATTTTGATTTTGGAGTGTAGCTCCAAAGTAGGAGTCCGCTAAACACCCAATAAAACCGGCTCCAAAAATTGTCACGATACCGGTAGTCCAGGAAATAGAAAACAGTAACACTGAGGCCACAGCAATCATCAAACTACCCAAAATCCCTGCTACTGTTCCCCGCAAGCTGATTCCCCCTTCTGAACCCGCCTTAACATTTTTAAAATTACTGATCAGATAGGTTTTTCCACCAAACTTATAGCTCCCCAGCTCGGTAGCCCATGTATCTGCCGTTGCTGTTGCGATAGCCCCGGCCGCTGCAAGGAAAAAAAGATCCGCATTAAAAATAAAACCGATAATAATACACAACACTACCCAAAACCCATTTGCCCAAACCTGTAATCCATCTCGTCTTTTACGTTCCGAATAGGCCTGGGCTGTCTCCTTGATAACTACAACAGCATTGGTCGAAAGCAAAGTACTGCTGATAAAGAAAAGCAAAATGAGTACGGTAATATCCCATCCTCCCAAACCGAGTACGATCCCTCCAAAAATAGAAGCGGCTTCTGCCCCATCAAGGGTAAGCCAGTTGAGTGCAAAAACAATTAAGCTAAAAAACACCGCAGCCAGTATGGCAACACCAATACGTAATCGGACATTGGCGCCGGCTTCCAGCACGAAAAGAAAGATTAACAGCAGTAGAAATGCATAATTAATGAGTCGGTCCAATGCTTACTCTTGATTGTCGTCATTGTCTTTTTTGTGCCTCATGATCGCAAAAATCACAGTGATATAACCGGCCATTATCACTATAGGCGAGATATAAAGTGATATTACGCCTTGTACCTCATTCTCCAGATACATTGCGGTAAAACCAATTACGACCAAAAGGAAGCCCACAATAAGTACCTTATAGTTCCAGGGAGAAAATAACATTGAATCGCTGCCGGATCTTGTTGTCTGCTTTGCTACCATATGGAATGTTATATCAATTATCGTTTATTAATAGCACCTTGAAAGTATCCAAATATGTGGAATTCCGAAAACAATGAATTCTTACAGGATACACAACGTCCGTCATAACGATTTATTCAAAATTTATTGGCATTACAAAAATTTGTTCAGCAAACCACTAAAAACTTCAAGGCTGAATAAAAAAGGATTTAAAAATTGATGGAAATCAGACCTTGTTTTTTCTTAATCTTTCCTTATCCTGCATTTCCTTTGTCTGTACTTTTTCGCTCTAATGAAATTTAGATATATCAGGTAAATCAAAAACTGATTGCGATTGTGAATATTATTTTGGCATCGGGCAGTCCCAGGCGTAAATTGTTACTGCGGCAGATCAACTTCAATTTTACGGTTCAAATTAGTACCGCCAAAGAGGATTATGATCCCACAAAAAACCCCGCAGTTATTGTTAAAGAACTTGCACTACGTAAAGCACAGCAGGTAGCGGATAAGTATAACCAGACGGATGCACTCATAATCGGGGCCGATACGATAGTTGTATTGGAGAATACCATTTTAGAGAAACCGGCAACCAAAGATGAAGCGCATGAAATGTTAACAAAACTCAGTGGCAATACCCATCAGGTTTTAACCGGAGTGGCTCTTATAAAGAATGTGGATTTAGGTAACAAACAACAGGCTTTTACGTTTGTAGAAAGAACTGATGTGACTTTCGGTGAGCTCGATGATTTTGAAATGCAGGAATATGTTCAAACCGGTAGCCCGATGGACAAGGCCGGGGCTTACGGTATTCAGGATGATTGGGGAGCATTGTTTGTCGAAAAAATTAATGGGGATTACTATAATGTTGTGGGATTTCCACTCCATGCATTCTATAAAAACATGAAATCGTTTGCCCCCGAATACTTGCCACACAGCATTAAAGAATCAAATGATGAGGACTAAAATTATTAAAACAATACTCTCGCTGTTTTTTTTGCTGATGGTGTTTGTATTTCCTGCGCAGGCTCAGAACGACCGGCAATACCATGTTGGGAATCAACTGTTACAGCAACAGAAATATGAGCAGGCCTTCCAGATGTTTAATGAGTTGCACAAAGAAAATCCAGGTAATATCCTGTTCCTTCAAAAAGCAACCGAATGCCTTGTCAACCTAAAGCGGTACGAACGTGCGATTCAATTAGCCAAGAACGCTGCTGAGAAATCCAGTTTTAACGGGCAGGCCGCTGTCCGTCTAGGCGAAATTTATCATCTCACAGGAGATACAAGCAGTGCCATGTCGGTATGGAACCGGGCGTTGGAGAGGTACGATAATTTCCAGACCTATCTGCAGGTTGCACGTGCTATGAGTGATCGTCGTGATTTTGAAAAAGCTATTGATATTTTTGAACGTGCCCGCCAGCAATTTTCAAACTCCACTATCCTTTCTACCGAGCTTGCCAATACATACATGCAGGCGGGACAGTACGAAGATGCCGTGAATGAATACCTGGCTCTTGTCCGTGAAAAACCTGAACGAATTGATTATGTGCAACGTAGCCTGATACGCTATGGTGATGACTACCTGCATGATATAGCTATCCTTGAGATCGAAGAATTTCTTGACGATTTATCTCTTAATCATCCTGCCCATCAGAGGCTTCACCAGCTTCATATTTGGTTATTGCTTGAGCGTAACCTTTACGAACGTGCAGTAGCTACCGCAAAAACTTATGAACAGCAAACCAATGAGGTCACCTATAGTCTCCTCGGTCTTGGCAATAAACTTATTTCTGAACAAAAATATGATCTTGCAGAAGAGACCTATCGATACTATATCGATAGTAATATTGTGCCCGCCAAATATAGGAGTATGCAGGAACTTTCCCGGGTCTATGTAGAATGGGCGGATTTTCTTTCCGATTATAACCTTGCTCACTCCCAGCGAAGAGATTCGCTCTATCAGCAGGCGTTCGACGTACTCCAACAGCTCCAAACTGAAGCCCCTCATTACGACCAGATGGGGAAAGTATTGCTGCGTCAGGCTGAATTGGCGATCGATTATCTTCATGATGTAGACCTGGCCAAAACCTATCTTGAAAAACTCCGTTCAAGCCGTAATAATGCAAGTGTTGCCCAACAATATTACGTGGAGGGTCGTATCAAACTATATGAAGAGGATTACGCTCGTGCCCGAATTGCCTTCACCAAAAGTAATAAACAGGAAAAAATTGGCAGCCTTGCAGAAAAGACTCGCTATTACCTGGCACTGACTGACTTTTACGCCGGCGACTATGAATACGCCAAAATCCAGCTGAGTGCCTTGGAAAAACAAACCACCTCTTATTATGCCAATGACGCCGTTCAGCTTCGTATCTGGATCCAAAAAGGATTAAATGCTGATACCACCGGTTCGATCATCGAACCCTTTGCCGCTGGAATTGAACACTTCAACCAGGGCGCTGAACAGAGAGCTATCAAAGACCTGGCTCCTGTTATCTCCGGTAAAGCTTTTCATCCTTTAATGGATGAAGCCCTGCTGGAGTTAAGCAAACATATTACACCTGCACTGGTAACAGTTACTTACAACGCTATTAATGATTACCTGGAGCGCTGGGGACAAACCTCTGCCCTGCGCGAACGCCTGATGTGGGAAAAAGCACGTATCGCTGATCAGGCGGTATCCAACAATCTGAATACTGAAAAGTTCGATAAAAACTCCCAAACCAAAGAGGAACAGTTTTTCTCGGGAACGACAACCGCCAAAATTTCCCTTCCCTCCAATGAGCAGGAGGTTCAGAAACTCTATGAAAATATACTGCTAGAATTTCCTAACGGTTTTTACGCTTCATATGCTCGCGATAGAATTCAAGAATTAAATAATCCCCAAACCTGATATGAAACGCTTCTTAACGCTATTAATAGCTCTTACTTTCGGCCTTTCCTCGGCCCTCATTGCACAGCAGAAGGTGTTCATTCCGATGGATGCTTCTCAGACCAATCACCTGAAAGCGTACGGAATTGTCTTTAACTATCTGGAGGATGGAAAATCTGTTCAATGGCTGCTTAACTACAAGGGGGGCAGTTTTGTGGCTCCCTATTCGGATGCGCTTATCCGGGAGACACGCCTTAAAAACGTTAGCGCCCGAATCATTAGTGGTAGTGAAGCTTCCCAAATTATTTCTGAGGTAGAACAACCCCAGTCAAATACATCTGTAGTACAGCTTGACAAAGCACCGAAAATTGCGGTCTATACCCCAAAGCAGGCGCTACCATGGGATGATGCCGTAACCCTCGCCTTGACATATGCGGAAGTAGAATACGATAAAATTTGGGACCCTGAGGTCTTAAATGGAAAACTTTCAGAGTATGACTGGCTTCATATGCACCATGAAGATTTTACCGGCCAGTATGGAAAATTCTGGGTCTCATACCGAAATCATCCCTGGTACATCACCCAGGTAAATCAGATGGAGGCGATGGCTAAAGAGATGGGCTACAATAAGGTAAGCAGAGAGAAAAAAGCTGTGGCCCGAAAAATAAAAGAGTATGTCGGCAACGGCGGCTTCCTGTTCTCCATGTGTTCGGGAACCGATACCTTCGATATAGCACTGGCTTCTGAAGGCGTTGACATCGCTCCTACCCCTTTTGATGGCGACCCTGCCGATCCTAACGCTCAGCAAAATCTCGATTATTCCAAAACACTGGCATTTACCGATTTCAGCATCAGTCTCGATCCCACTGAATATGAACACGCCGATATCGACGTACCGGTACAGCTTAATCAGGTCGATCAAAAGCTCGATTTCTTTACCCTTTTTGAGTTCTCCGCCAAGTGGGACCCCGTGCCGACTATGCTTACACAAAATCACGTGAGTAGTATAAAAGGATTTTACGGGCAGACCACCGCTTTCCAAAAAGATAAAGTAAAAGAATCAGTGGTTATACTGGGTGAGAGTCCGGGGCGAAATATGGTTAAATATATCCACGGAAATTATGGACGTGGAACATTTACGTTTTATGCCGGCCACGATCCCGAGGACTACACACACCGCGTCGACGATCCCCCGACGGATCTGAGTTTACATCCCAGTAGTCCGGGCTATCGCCTGATCCTCAACAATATCCTGTTTCCTGCAGCCAAGAAAAAAGATCGCAAAACGTAGAGTTGTTGAACGGTTATCGGTTAAAAGTTTTTCTTACCTTAAACTCATAACTTTAACCCTTAACTGGTTAATGAATCGGTATATGATTGAAGCATCAAAAAACTTCAACGATCTTGTTAAAATAGTAAATATACTGCGAAAGGAATGTCCATGGGATCGCAAGCAAACTCATCAAAGCATTAAGGACAATCTTATAGAAGAAGCATACGAGACTGTTGATGCGATCGACCAAAACAATCTGGATGAGCTTAAAAAAGAACTGGGCGATCTGCTGCTCCATATCGTTTTTCACAGCAAAATGGCTTCAGAGACCGACTCCTTCTCTATTGAAGATGTGATACAGTCTATTCAGGAAAAACTGATCCGCCGCCACCCGCATGTGTTTGGGGATGAAGTAGCAGAAGACGAACAGCAGGTGGCCGAAAACTGGGAAAATATAAAGATGAAGGAGGGCAAAAAATCTGTTTTGGATGGTATTCCCATGCATCTCCCGGCTCTTATAAAAGCTCAGCGAATGCAGGAAAAAGCAGCCAATGTAGGTTTCGACTGGCCGGAATCGAGCCAGGTGTTGGATAAAGTCAGGGAAGAGCTGGAAGAACTTCAGGAAACTCTGGATAACCAGCAACCCGAAGAAAGCCAAAAAGAGTTTGGCGACCTGCTGTTCTCTCTCGTTAACCTGGGACGATTTTATGATCTGAATGCGGAAGATTCCCTCAGAAAGACGAATCGTAAATTCCAGAAACGATTTGGCTATGTAGAGAAATGCCTTGACGATGAAGGACTGCAGATCAGAAACGCTACACTGGAGCAGATGGATGTGTATTGGGAAGAAGCAAAATCTCAGACCTAGACGTTCACATATTCTTCAAGTTTATTACGTATTTTGTAAACGTTACCGCTATTTTGAATGTTAGTGGATGGTAGATCAAGACATTGGTTACTTTACAAAGTTTCTACCTGAATTTTTGACACTTCAATCTTATATTTGACCCGACTTTATAACTAATAAAATCAATTTTTCTAAAACTGGAGAACAGGCATGGCCGAGACTGTAAAAACAGACATTGATCTAAGCCAATATCCTCATATCAATAAGGGGCTTGATGGTATTGTTGCTTTCAGTACGCATAAAAGCTTCATTGACGGACAAAAAGGTGAGTTGATCTATGATGGATATAGTATAGAAACACTGGCTGAAAATGCAACTTTTGAGGAGGTCTGTTTCCTTTTATGGCATGATCGGCTGCCCAACCAGCAAGAACTTGATGAGCTGACCGAAAAGATGCAGCAGCAACGTGCTGTTCCCCAACCCGTACTTGATTATCTCGGCAGTACTTCAAAGTCGGCTGAACCGATGTCTGTGCTACAAACCTGCGTCTCCATGCTGGGTGATTTTCACGAAGATGGAAGTAAAAGCGATAAAGAGTTCTGGATTGAAAAAGCAATCAACATATCTGCTAAAATGCCCACGATTGTGGCTGCTTTCGACCGTATACGAAATGGGCAGGATCCATTAGACCCGCTACCCGACAAGAGTACGGCCCATAACTTCCTCTATATGCTAAATGGTGAGCATCCGGGAGAACAGGCAGCCAAAACAATGGATCTCTGTTTGATCCTTCATGCCGAGCATGGGATGAATGCTTCTACGTTCACCAGCCGTACAATCTGTGCCACTGAATCAGATATGTATTCTGCTACTGCCGGTGCTATAGGAGCGCTGAAAGGACCACTACATGGCGGTGCCAACCAGGCAGTAATGAAAATGCTGCTCGATATTGAAGAACAGGATTCCGATCCCGTTGAGTATGTAAAAGAACGCCTGGCCGGTAAAGAAAAAATAATGGGCTTTGGTCACCGCGTATATAAAACAATGGATCCCCGCGCCCGGATACTTCGAGGGATGTCCAAACAGCTTTCTGAGGAAACTGGCCACACCGAACTTTATAACTGGTCTGAAGCCATTCTTGAAACGATGAAAGGCGAAAAGAATATTGATCCTAATGTTGACTTTTTCTCAGCTACGGTCTACTACTCAATGGGAATCAAACCTGATCTTTACACCTGTATTTTCGCAATGAGCCGTGTTTCCGGCTGGACCGGCCACTACATTGAACAGGCTGAAAACAACCGCCTGATTCGCCCGCGTGCTCTTTATATCGGGGAAAAAGACCTTGCCTGGGTACCAGTAGAAGAGCGATAGTTTCACAACCCTTTAAAGAAATTGAGCCCGCATCTTTTCGGAGATGTGGGTTTTTTACTACTTCTCTTATTCGTTATTACCGGACACCCAGAAATTTATGCGTTTGCAGGCTTATGCCCCATTCCGGATTTTTCTTTACATAGTCTGTAATTAAATCCATTGAGGAAGGTGTACCCCATTCCGGCTGAAGAAGAAGCTCGGTATTTTCAGGACATTTGGCAGCATTCTCTTCCGCCCATTCAATATCTTTGCTCTTTAAAACCACTACTTTCAGTTCATCAACGTATGGGAATATTTCATCCAACGGCTCTTTGAAGCGCTTCGGAGAAAGTGTAACCCAGTCAAGATACCCCGAAAGCGGTGACGATCCGCTGGTTTCAATGTGTACATCAAGCCCCTCTTCCTTCAAGCAGTATGTAAGCGGATCCAGGTTATGAAGCAAAGGTTCTCCACCTGTAATGACCGCCATTGGGGCACGGCTCTTTTTTGCTCGTTCTACAATCTCATCTACTTTTACGTTGGGATGTTCATCTTCATCCCAGCTTTCCTTCACGTCACACCACCAACAATTCACATCACAACCGGCTGTACGTATAAAGTAAGCTGCCTTTCCTGTATGTGTTCCCTCCCCCTGGATAGTATAGAAATCCTCCATCAAGGGATATTTGATCTCCCCATAGGAAGCTACATCTACCACGTTCTCTTTGGTTTCGGTGGAATTAAACATCACTCTCTATCTGTATATTCGACCCAGCTATTTTCAGTCTCAAAAACAGTCACCGTCAAATCGATATAATCGGGTATGCGCTTGCTGGTTTCGTTATGGATAAATTCCGCTATACGTTCTGCTGTAGTGGCACAGGGCAATTTTTCGTTGAGGAGACTATGATCCAGCCCTCCCTTTTCAGCATCCTTTGACGCCCACTTCAGCTCCCGGAAATCGCACACCATGTCCGGTGAGTCGAGATACTTCGAAGGACTCAATCTTGAAGATACCGCTTCCACATGCACCCGATAAGAGTGCCCATGCATACGACCACACTTACCGTCATAACCTTCAATAAAATGGGCGGCGTCAAACGTAAATTCCGTATTTAGTTTCCAAGTTGGCATAACCGTTAAAAATAAGATAAAAAAAGAGGTTTGCCCAACGGACAAACCTCAAAAATATTTAAATAATTTCTCATGTGGGATGCACATCCAAAGTCCATCCCTGCTTAACTCTAGTCTTAATTATTTATTCAGTCCGTTTTATAGTGCAGCCCAGTGATTTGCTTGTTTTTGTAGAAATCTGTTCACCAGCTGCCAGTTCATTTATTGCATCGCGCAGGTAATGCTTGTCTACATTTTCAGCGGACTTGGCATTGTCGTCTATGGCACCTCGGTATACCAACTCCATGTCCGAGTTAAACAGGAACACGTGGGGGGTGCGTGTAGCTCCGAAAGCATCAGCCAGTTTATTGTTTTTATCGAGCGCATACGGAAACTGGTAGTTCATTTCGTTGGCCCGCTCCTTCATATCCTCAAAACCATCTCCACGGTCACGATACTTTGTATTGGGATTTAGAGCGATCATACCTACGTCCTTTTCTTCTGCAAGATTTGCGATGGGATTATAGCGGTCCTCCCACTGTTCAACCCATGGGCACGTATTACAGCTGAAAATGACCAACAGTCCGTTTTCACCTGCAACTCCAGATAGTGTTAGTATCTCCCCCGATACATCTTTCACTTCAACATCGGTCATCGGGGCTTTATTTCCTATTTCGAGCTCTTCAACCGGCAGGTTACTGACCGGATAAAAAGCCCATGCAATGATTCCCGCTACTACTACAAAAACGACAGCGAATTTATGTTTCATATGTGTCATGGTTTTAAGGTTTTATGGCCTTTTTAACGTTGGTTTCGAATGTTGAAAAATCAGCTTTGTTCTCCCAGCTGGTAACAAGATTACCTTCGGTATCAATAATTTTAGTAAACGGCATTGCTCCGGTCCACTTATCGGACAAAGAATTTATAAACTGCTCATCTTTCCCTGTTTTATAGTAGGTGGTCCAGTCCACGCCCTGCTTTTTTAGAAATTCTATAGCTGTTTTCCTGTCAAAATCAGCCGACACAAAAATTACTTTTAGCTGGTCTCTATATTTACGCTGTAACTCTACAATATGGGGAAATTCCTCAACGCAGGGTCCGCACCAGGTCGCCCAAAGGTTCACCAACACAGCTTTCTTACCCTCGTAGGAGTCAATCAATTTTTGAAGTTTTGGCGCATTTATATCCTTCAACAACTCTTCTTCCGACAGTTGCTGGGCTTTAAGATCACCCGCAGTTAACAACAGGGCAATCATCAAAACAGTTAGAATAGATTGTATAGTACGTTTAATCATCATTTGATCCGGGTAATTCAAAACCTGCTTCATTTGGATCCCAAAAGTGTTTTTCAATATCAACGGTATATTCATCAACAAACCTAACATTTTCTTGCTGGAGCCGCTCTCGCATGGTATCATCGGGAAAATGGGCACGTCCAGTCAGCTCACCAAGACGATTTAAAACACGGTGGGCCGGGATCTGTGCCAGTGACGCAT
>JBEPXS010000049.1:0-12865 GCA_041641755.1 Balneolaceae bacterium | reverse complement strand
GGAAATGACGGCGATAAATAAAATGAGCGGCAGTGCAATCTTTCTCATGACTTCCTCTCTTCGGGTATCATTTAAATAAACAACTCCTCTTGCCGCTGAAACCGAAAGGCGATGGTTCTCTCTTTTTGACAATCCTTATTTTAAATAGGTAAAAATAAACGCCTAACGCAAGTTATTAAAGTTTTTTTATAGTGTACTAATCGTTCTGCGCACTACTGAAGTGCGTAGCAGCACACATGCCTAGTTGACAGGCTTCTCCCAACAGGTCCCCGCTGTAATCAGAAGATTTAGGTGCCACAAGCAGCAATAAAGAGGGAACCAAATTGTTCCTGGCCTCCTCTTTTTTGAAGTAAATTATTACCAGTTATTCATATTCCTTATCATCTAACCTGTTTTCAATTGCCGGTTGAAGCATTCTCCTGCACGATAGCCCGGAAATCAATCGGATCCTGGCTTTCCAGCAGCGGGAACTGCGGCACCGAGTCCGGCAGGTGCGGCCAGAGCGGCTGTATTTCTCCGGTGGCCAACTCGTAATAATGCGGGATATACCGGGCGCCGGCGGCTTTGTGGGTATCCCGGTTGAAGAAAATCTTACTCCCATCTGAACTCCATCGGGGCTGGCTTCCTCCCAGTTCAGTAATTTGTCGGATTTCTTTGCCTTCTTCGTTCATTTGAAACAGTTGCCAGGCATTTTTTGTATAGCGGGAGAAAACTAGTTCATTTCTCTTTGGATTCGGGACAGGCTGCTTGACCCAACGGTTAAGGGAATCATCAGGGAAGCCAGTGATCCACTTCCAATTCCTTGCATCAAAATCATACCTGATATAATTTCCGTTAAACGGTTCACCCTGAGTCAGATACTTGTTAGAAATGAAAAATTCCTCATTATTTCCCAATAGTGCTCCCCCTGCTACCTCAACCAGTGGTCCCTCCACATTCTGGGTTTCAGTATTGATGATATAAATCCCTCTCTCATAGGATTGTTTATATGCCTTTCCCCAAACCGATACCAACAATCGTTGCCCATCATTAAACCAGCGAGCATTACTTGTGGTTTGTTCATATAAAAAAATATCCTCTAATCCTGACCAAATTCGGACATCTTCTTGTTTGGTATAATCAAAAGTTATGACATAGGTATTATGAAAACCTATTGTAAAAGTTATTGCCAACTTCTCTCCGCTTGGCGACCAGTCCACCGTACCGATATTGTAGCCGATCAGCTCCGGGTCGGTCCCGTCGGCGTTGAGAAATCCACAGCTGGTCGCGCGGGTCGAAGGTCTCTCCGGGGGTATACGCCCGTATAAGAGCTATCCTGGACCCGTCGGGGCTGAGCTGCAGGTTGTACAGGTGCTCCATCGGGTCACCGCCGTACTCCCCTGGTTTAAAGTAGGGCTCTTCCTCTCGCGGAGGTGGCTCGGAGGGTTGCTCGCAGCCACCGGCCAGGCCGGTAAGCACAACCGAGATTGCCAGTAGCGTTTTAAAGATATTTGCACAGATCATAACTGTTCCTCACTTGAGATAAAATTCCAGTCTGGCATCCGTGCCGAATACTCGTATAGCATACAATCCGGGAGATAAGGCAAGTTTGGGATAAACAGGATTTAGACTGGAATGTAAACTCAACGAATCGCTCAAAGTGTAATCCCCAACATCCCATCGCTCTGTATTATGATGGGCGTTCTCAACTTCCAGACATGCTGAGCTTACAACAGGCAGAAATGAAGCTAACATTGTAAAAAGCGGCAGTTTCATTTTTCTCATGACTTCCTCTCTACAAGAAGTATTGTTTTCAGTAAAAAACTCCTCTTGCCGCTGAAACCGAAAGGCGATGGTTCTCTCTTTTTTGACAATCCTTACTTTAAATAGGTAAAAAAAAACGCCTAACGCAAGTTTTTACTCCTTTTTTCCTGTTTGGGCGGGTGGAGTAAGGATTGGTCTTTTTGGTTAAAAACAGATGTGCGACGCACTTCCAAAGTGCGTCGCACATACTTGTCACTTATCCATTTATAACTAAACTTACCCGATAATTTCGCGGTAACCGGTTCGGAAGTTGTTACGCTCATCTAGCCATTCGTTGGCTTCCTCCAGGTTGGGGACCTTCATATTTTCAGCATCCCACTTGAGTCGCAGGTTTTTATCGCTGAACTGAATTGCCATATTGCCAATCAGCATGGTCTCGGTAAGTTTAGAGGCATAATCAAAGTTGGAGGATGTTGTACCGTTGCCCTTGCAGGCGGCTACCCACTCTTCGTGAATTCCTTCAGCACGTTCTACTGACTTTTTGGGCGGACCCACCTTCTCTTTATACGAGCCTGGAATAAAACGGGGATTTCGCCCGTACACATCGGCCATCAGAATACCCTCACTACCATAGAAAATCATACCGCCGCCCCAGGAACCCATCGGCTTTGTTTCCTCGAGTTCCGGTGGACGTGGGGGAGTCAGTCCGCCGTCGTACCAGGTAAGTTCTACCGGTGGTTGGTCGCCACGGGCCGGAAACTCGTAGTTAACTACAGAGCCCAGCGGGAAAGCTTCGTCATTGAAAGGCGTTGAACTGGCGTGTACGCTATCTGGCATACCCAATTCAAGAGACCAATAGGGCTGATCTAAAATGTGGGCTCCCATGTCTCCGAGAGCACCGGCACCGAAATCCCAGCGACCTCTCCACGCAAAAGGCGCAATAGATGGATCATAAGGCCGATAGGGAGAAGGGCCTACCCAGAGATCCCAATGCATGGTATAGGGAACCACGTGAGATTTTGAAGCAGGTTCTACATCTGAGCCCTGGGGCCAAAATCCGCGTGGGCGGTTGGTCCAGCAGTCCACTTTTTCGACCGTACCAATTGCTCCTTGCCGGATGTAATCAACAATGTCATAGGTTCCTTCAAAACAATGCCCCTGGTTGCCCATCTGGGTTGCAACACCGGTCTCTTCAGCTACCTCAGCCATCCGGCGGGCTTCATAAATGGTTCGGGTCAACGGCTTCTGCACGAATGCGTGCTTGCCCATCTGCATGGCATAGATTGCAATGGCGGCGTGTGTATTATCAGGTGTAGCCACCACTACAGCATCAATTTCATTTTCCTTATCCAACATCTCCCGAAAATCGATATACTTTTTTGCCTTCGGATAGCTGTAGAACGTTTCGGCCGCATATTCTTCATCCACATCACAGAGCGCATAGATGTTTTCTCCCAGATTGCTCAACGATTCGGTATTACTCGCACCCATGCCTCCCACCCCAATACAGGCTATATTGAGCCGGTCACTGGGGGCTTTATATCCGGTTCCACCCAAAACATGCCGCGGAACAACAAAGAAGCCGGCAGCTGCAAGAGCGGAGCGGCTTAAAAAATCTTTTCGTGAAAGTGAGGTTGTATCTTCAGAAGAGTTTTTTTTCGAATCTTTCATATAACAAATCCCTGTTGATTATATATTCCCGATATTTCGATTATGAACATTTTCTAAATTAATGTCTTTGGAGGGAATAGCAAGCTCAAATATTACGATTAGATTTTTTTACAATTGGCTCAACCCTTTCTCATAAAACCATAAAGTCTACGAAAATCAGAGCCCAGCCTATTCTGACATCGTATCTTTCTGTATAAGGATTTCACCGAACTGTATCTCTTCAGCCGCCAGAACCATAATCGTGGTAGGAAGATCTTTGACCCGTTGCTGTAGTTGTTCATAGTATTCCAAAAAGTGATCATCGGGCTCAGCCATTCCCATCAACACCAAGTCAGCTCCCTGTGAAGATTGCTGTAGAATTTCATCAAATGTTCGATCCCCCGAAACAATAATATCCACCCTGGAACCGGTCCTAATTTTATCAATTACAATTTCCAGGTTTTGCCGGGCGTCGCGGGCCGCATCTTCGCTGTCCACCACCATCTTAATAAACACATCGGCATTGCGCCATTTAATACTACTTTGTAACAGATGTGCCAGGATCATCATCAATCCACCATTCCCTTTAAGTCCGCCCCACCAAACGTCGATTCGCTTCCTGTCGCCGAATGGTTTTTTATCTCCTTTTCTTACAATCAATACATTACGCTGCAAATTGTAGAATCTTTTGATCATCTGGCAATAGCGCCCGCGAACTTCGGGATTTTCGCTATCACCCAGGATAATCGTATTCGGAACAAGATTTCCCAATCCGTACGCTTCAACCATACGCTCGGCTCCTTCAAAAGGATCAGATGCCGATGTAACACGTACGAGACCCTGGACCGCACGTTTGGAAAGATATTCCTGAATATTTTTTTCCATCTGCTGTTGTCGGTCGGTCGTCATCTTGTCCGCCGTCAATACTGAAGATATAGTCAAAATACCCCGGTTGTGGGTCAGGGTCGAAGCCAGTTCGATCAGGTGCCACCGACGAGTAGGGGCACCGGACAACACAAGTGGATTGGGTCGCCAGTTTTTGGGATCTATATCTTCACCCAGCCGTAAAAGGCCGGCTCGTGTCACCGCCATCCAGATACCGCGCCTGATATCGCCCCAGGCCGATTGCAACTCGCGGCTTTCCAGCCAAAGAAATATAATGACCACAAATATAGCGGCGATGATTGTTGCCATGGTATTGATCAAAAACATGACCGCAATACACCCCACAGCTCCAAGCAGGGAGAGGCTCCAGTGAACCTTGAACTTAGGCCGAAAAGAGGGACTGCCCAGGAACCGTTCAACGCCCGCCGCTATATTCAAAACTCCATATGTTGTCAAAAAAAACATAGTCAATATCGGAGCAATGATATTGAGATTTCCAAACCACACAGCAGCCAACGCTACTCCCAGTGTCAAAAGAGTACCCAGGCGGGGGGTGTCGTCTTTACCCGCCCCCTTTCCAAGCCAGCGAAGTGATTTTGGCAGAATATTATCTCGTGCCAGCGCTTGCAGAACCCGTGGAGCTCCTAAAATACTGCCCACGGCACTGGAAAGCGTGGCGCCCCAAACACCGATCAGGATAGCATCACCCCAAAAGGCAAGTTTACGCATAATAAGGGGATCCTCGATAAGCGTAACTGCATCGGCTCTATTGGCCAGCAGAATAGGTAGTAACATATAGATCACATAGCCAACACCGATGGCAGCAAAGGTCCCCTTGGGTATAGATTCGGCTGGATTTTCCAAGTCTCCCGACATATTGACCCCGGCCATAATTCCGGTAACCGCCGGAAAGAATACAGCAAATACCGTCCAAAACGGCTCTGAATATCGGTCGGCTGCTCCCCACATTTCTATGTTGGATTGTTCGATCGGGCTACCAAAAAGCAATGACACCAACGACAGGCCGATGCCAAACATGATAAAATATTGGGCCCGTATAGCAGCTTTTGCCGAAATTAAAGCAAGAATAGCGACTGCAATAGTCGTGACAATACCTACGATTTTTTGATCCAGCAACGGAAAAACACCAGCTACACTTTCAGCAAAACCTACGGTATAAAGGGCCACAGACAGTGCCTGGGCAAAGTAAAGAGGCACGCCAATGGCTCCCCCGGATTCAATCCCCAACGACCGACTGATCATATAGTAGGCTCCCCCTATGCGAACACGTTGGTCGGTGGCAATAGCAGCTATCGAGAGGCTGGTCAAAAAGGTGATACCCGTAGAAAGTGTAACGATAAGAAGAGTGCCCAGTAAGCCGACATTTCCCACAACCCAACCAAACCGCAGGTACATAATAACACCCAAGATGGTGAGTATGCTGGGTGTGAATACTCCACCGAATGTGCCCAGCCCGCCCTCTTTTGATGGAAGAACAGATTCTTTACCGGGGGTAATCTTTTTACCGAAATTGAATTTCATTTAACCTCTGGTACCCAAAATTCGATTTTCACCCGGACCTCATCCGTATATATTCACTAACCAGATAAAAATTGCCAACTATAAACGTTTTGTTACAGAGACTTCATACACAAATACAGTTTAGAAAGAGACAATAAAAGCAATTTACCAGAGTATTAAAACAGCCTTGTTTTAATACGTGTATTCAATAGGTTCGTCTTTCTGAAAATCGTAGAGGGTGAGTTGACGCAGTTCGTACCAGCCGGTCCAAAAATCACGAAGAGCGCGAATATACTCCTGGCGGGCAGCATCTTTTTCGTTTTGAGCAATAAAAAGGTTGGTGATATCTATCTTCCCAATAAGATACCGGTTTTGAGCTACCTGGTAACGGCGTTGAGCTATTGTGTCTGACTGGGCAGCCAACAGCACCTGGTCCTTGAGTTGAAGAAATTGGCTGACGGTGTAATCCACCTGCTGGTTGAACTGCCGACGTTGAAATTGAATATCGTTATCTACCTCTTGCTGCTGGTTACGGGCAGCGTTGACCTGGGCCTGCTGCTTGCCCCAGTTAAATATAGGCACCTCAAAACCAACGGTAATAAACTGCTGGTTCGCAGGGCTTTCATACAGATCACTGAAATCTTCAGAAGTTTGATTCAATCCGAAATTGGCATTCAGGGTAGCCGAAAATCCGCTTTCACTTTTTGCCTGGGCATAGTTTCGATCCGCCTCCAACTCGTCTAGTCGATAGTTGAGAGCTTCACTGTTATTCCGCATTGCAAGCTGCTTGGCACGAGGTATACTTACATCCAACTCGGGCAGTTCTTCCGGCGGATTAAGCTCCAGTTTGGTGTCAGTGGAGTACCCCAATATAATTTTTAAATCGTTGACGTTGCGGTCGTACTCCAAACGGGCCCGGGTGAGATCGGCCTCTGCATTTCTAAGTGCAAGTTCACTCTGCAGCAGATCATTCTCAGCAATACTCCCTACATTATATCGCCCCTGTGAAATCTGGTAAATAGAGTCGTTTCGGGCTACATTAAATCTGGCGTTTTCCATATTTATTCTGGCCAGCATCACATCAAAAAAGCGGTCGCTCACCATTACGGCCAGTCCCTCCATCTGCTGCACATACTCTTTCTGGGCTATCTCGTATTCCAGCGGTTCCAGGCGTTGCCTCCACTTCAAATTGTTAAATCCCAAAATAGGCTGCTGCAGTCCTACCACCAGCGGTGTACTTTGCCACCGGTACCTGTCTTCATCCTTGAAAATGCCTAACTTTGTTATGCCAGTAGAGAGGGAGAGTGTGCCGCCAGTCAATAATAAATTTTGATTGACACTGACCTGCGCTGCGGCATCCGACTGGCGTACATCAAAATAATCATATACCCCGTCGGCGAACTCTAGGGAGAGGCCCTTGTTATAGTTGGGCGCGTCCCCACTGATGGAGAGACTCGGCAGCAGGTCGGCCCGGTACGACTGGTACTGCCACTTGCTTGATATCAAAGCATGTCGTGCCGATATAGCCACCGGACTCTGTTCCTGGGCAATATCGATACATTCTTCCAGGGTGAGCGTCCCCAGATCGGGAGCAGATTGCGCTGAAAGGAGCCCGGTGTTCAGCATTAAAAATGTGAATGAAAATAGCGTGATTCTCTTAATCATATTATTCATGGCGTAGTGCGTGTACGGGATCCTGTTCTGCAGCTCGTTTGGCGGGGAAAAAGCCAAAAATAACCCCGATAGCCATCGCTACCCCAAATGAAATAAGGATGGATCCCAATGAAACTATAGTTAAAATTCCGGCGGTTATTTCAATCAGGTAACTAAAAGCGATTCCAAGGAATATACCAATCAGCCCCCCGGTGATACTTATGGCAAGGGCTTCGGTTAAGAACTGAAGATGAATATCTCGCTTGTGGGCACCTACCGCGCGCCGAACTCCGATCTCCCGGTACCGTTCTACTACCGAAGCCAGCATAATATTCATGATACCGATACCTCCCACAATCAACGAAATGGAGGCGATAGAGGAGAGCACTATATTAAAAATTTCCTGGGTACGCCGCTCCTGCTTGAGTAAAAGTTCAGGTACAATGACTTCAAAATCGATCACAGAATTGTGACGGCGTTCCAGCATATTACGAATTATTTCAGCAATGGGAACACTGTACCTCGTATCGGTTACCTGTACAATCAGCTTATCAATCTGATGGTAGTTGTTAACTGTTGCTTCACTGCTTGATGATGAACCGGATTCGTTTTGATTGTTATTATTCTCGTTACGCTCCGCTGCGGCCTGCTGTATCTCCTGCCCTGTGACCAGCGACCGGTTTTTATATCTCAATAACGCCGAGGTTACAGGCACATAGATATCCAGGTTATAGTTCCGGATACCCAGGTTTTGAATGCTTTCAGTCGTCAGCTCCCTTCTATCCAGAACCCCCACGACTGTCAACCATACATTACCGGCTTTGATTCGATTGCCAACAGGGTCTTCACCTGCAAAAAATTTGGTCTGTACATCTGATCCGATAATACAGACCGGCTCCGAATCATTGATATGCAGATCAGAAAACTTACCACCCTGGATAATCTCAAAATTATTAATATCGAAATAATTCTTGTTGACTCCCACAAGCTTGCCGGAACGCATCCTGCCATTCCTGATAAAAGATGTTTCATATATAATTTCCGGGCTAACATAGGCAACCTGGGGAATGATCTCCTTGATGCTTTGCATGTCGGCCAATGTAAGACCAGGTGAATATTTATTTTTTTCCTGCCTGAGACTGGCTTCCTGAGATATCTCACCTTCAACCTGTTTCACAACGGGTTCAATAATCACATTGTTCGTTCCCAGCAACTTCATTTGGCTTAACACTTCTTCCTGTGCGCCGCGTCCGATTGCCAGCATAGCAATCACCGAAGCAACCCCAAAAATAATACCAAGTGAAGTAAGAAACGATCGCATCTTATTTTGACGGATCGCATCCAGGGCGATATCCAGGTTGTATAAAATAATCTGTAACAAAATTACGCTCCTTCGTTAAATGAATAGAACTTACTGCGATCCACCGCCACTCTCCGGCTGTCTGTCTTGTGGGCCATCACCATCTATACGTTGCATACGTTCAGGAGACTCTTCCGAGATACTTTCCTCTTCCAACGATTCCCTTTGGGCTGATTGAGATTCTTCACGGTATTGCTGAACAACCGCTTCAGGCAGGTGTTGACGGGCAACTCCGGCAGTGTCTGCGGGGGTCGAAAGGTAAAGTTGATCTCCCATCTCCACACCTTCTCTTATCACTACATCGTTGTCATTCATCATCCCAAGGATAACTTGCTGCATAGTCGCATCGATCCCGTCTCGTTTAAATACATAATTTAGAGAATCGACTGTATGGATGGTTTCCAGGGGAACGTGAAGAGCATTCGGCAGGGTATTCACGTATATGGTATTACTGGTAGTCATAGAGGGCCGAAGAGTTGTATCCGCTTCATTAACTTCGATGATAACCTGGAATACTTTGGAATCCGAATTGGGACGCTGTTCACCAATATTGGCCACATTTGTAACCACACCGGTCAGTTTTTTTTCGGGCATGGCATCCAACCCGATATCCACTTTTTGTCCCGTCCTGATACTTTGAATATCAACTTCGTTGACATAGGTAACAGAATTCATCACGCTAAAATCGGGAAGTTCGGCCACGGTAGGATCCCAGGCACTTATCGAACTCCCTTCCGTCACTTTACTGCCATCGCGATTACGCTTGTAGATGACCATACCGTTTTCCGGGGCGTAGATCGTAAACTTTTCCATGATTTCACGAATCCGCTGCACTTCCCTCCGTTCCTGTTTCAGATCCGCTTCAATCTCACGCAGTGTAGCCACCTCCTGCTTTACACGGGTTTTATAGTTTTTACGAGCCTGCTCGAGCTCACGCTTTGCACGCTCATAATCTATTTGAACCTGTCGCTGTACAGCCGGAGATTCATACTTGGACTGCTCAACTGCTATTTCGGCCTCTTCGAGGGCATATTCAAGATTTATGAGATTATCGCGAGCCTCGGAAAGAGTTAAAGAGCTGTCAAGCTGTGCGATTTCATAAGCCGACTCTTCTTCCTCCAACTCCAGCAGTTGGTCCTGATAATTACTGGAAATCTCGGATCGATCCAGCTCTGCTACAAAATCGCCCTTTTCCACTACTGTACCTTCCGGGACAAGTCGTTGGATGGGTACATTATAGATCCTGAACTCCCGGATACCCTCCGGACCACGGATACTGGTGGAATTTTTGGCTCTGAGTTCTCCTGATGTCGTTACCTGAACCTCGAAGGTTCCCTGTTTGGGGGATGTGTAGATGGCAGGAGCTTCGCTGGACTCGGACCCCAACGCCATCCAAAAAATGAACAGTAACGTAATACCACCACCCCAGTACAGATATTTTTTTCTCTTAAACAAATTCATAATTCAGTTCATACTCGGTTTGGATTATTCTACTAGATTATACGCATCGACTTAGTGCCAATACTGTATGAATTTTGAGCAAACTTTGAAGATCTCTCTATTTAACCACCCGACATATTCTAGCGGCAGCTTGATGCATACATTATGTTAACGAAAACAACAGGATAAATAGTCTGTAATTAAAAAGAAAGCTGTTTATTTAAGGAGACAGGGATTAAATACGAATGTATAAAAACGAATAGAAAGGCTAATTAATGCGAGTATTATTTCTTGTTGATCGTATTATCTACCAACCCGGTTTCAAGATCGTAACTGGTAGCATACTCAGTTTCGTCAACAATGGTTTTGGGCTCATTATTTTCATCAACAACAACGACTTTCGGCTTATGTCCCCGGGCTTCCTCGGGGGTCATCTCGGCATATGCAATTACTATAATCCTGTCACCAACCTGGGTGAGACGAGCTGCGGCACCATTCAGACAACACGTGCGGGAACCGGCCTCCCCTGGGATGGTATAGGTCTCAAGCCGGTTGCCGTTGGTTATATTCAGTACCTGCACTTTTTCATAGGGAAGGATTCCGGCCTCATCCAGCAGTTCCTGGTCGATAGTGATACTACCCTCATAATGGAGGTTAGCTTCGGTTACCTTCATCTGGTGCAGCTTCGATTTAAACATCTTCAATTTCATAATAACAGATACTAGAATTCAATAATAAGATTGTCGATCAAACGGGTTTCTCCTAAATAAACGGCTCCGGCAATAATGTATTTTTGATCTTGTTCCAGCTCGGAGACGGGAGACATTTCTTCGAACGAAAACACATTAAAATAATCAATTTCAAAACCTTTTGCTTCAAGTTCGTCCTTCTGGTGTTCAATAAGCAGTTTGGGTGTAGAAACCCCGCCTTTTATCTGCTTTTCTACATACCTGAGTGATCTAAACAAAGCGGGTGCTTTCAATCGTTCTTCGTCATTGAGATACACATTCCTGCTGCTGAGGGCAAGGCCGTCATTGGCACGTTTTATCGGTCCCATGACCATCTCTGTACCGTGATTCATCTCCAGTACCATCCGTTCCAGGATGCGATATTGTTGAATATCTTTTTGCCCGAAGACTGCCAGATCCGGTTCAATGATATTAAACAGCTTGTTTACCACCAGAAGAATACCCTCATAGAATCCGGGACGAGAAGCCCCATCCATATGGTCTTTGAGCTTATCCACTTCTATCCGGATATACTGTTCGTCGGTATACATAATATCGTCGTTCGGTGCGAATACCACATCAACACCCTCGTCTTCACAAATCTTACTGTCACTTTCCAGCCGGCGGGGATATTGACTATAATCCTCATCGGGGCCAAACTGCTCAGGATTCACATAGATCGATACCACAACTGCATCCGCTTTTTGCCGTGCCAGTCGGATGAGCGACAAATGTCCCTCATGCAGAGCGCCCATGGTGGGTACAAATCCAACGGTTTTACCCTGGCTTTTTAGCGATTTTACGTTCTCGCGTATACCTTCTATTGATTTTGTCACTTCCATATAGACAAAAAAACAGGGGTTTATTACAATAAACCCCTTTATCATTATTCAGAAAATCAGATTTAGAGCTGATCAAACAGCGCGGTCGGTATCAAAGTTTTCAAGAAGTTCGGTTACACGTTTCAGAAATGCGCCGCCATGGGCCCCGTCAATTATACGGTGGTCGTAACTCATGGAGAGGTACATCATATGGCGGATAGCGATTACGTCACCGCCATCGGTCTCCATGACTACCGGTCGTTTTTCGATAGCGCCGGTACCGACGATAGCCACCTGCGGCTGATTGATAATCGGGGTTCCCATCAGGTTGCCTACACTTCCATAGTTGGTAAGAGTGATAGTCCCACCTACAAGATCATCGGGATTCAGATTTTTGGTTCTGGCTTTTTTCGCCAGTTCACTGACCTCTTTGGCCAGTCCTACCAGATTCTTATCCTGGGCCTGCTTGATGACGGGAACGATCAATCCACCTTCACCGCCTTGACCGAGCGCCACAGCGATGCCAAAGTTGATATCGCGTTTCAACAGAATCTGATCGTTTTCCGTATCCACCGAGCTGTTGATAAGTGGAAACTCCCGAATCGCCTGGATAAATGCTTCCAGGAACAGCGGGGTAAAGGTTAGTTTTACATCCGCACGTTCTTTAAACTCTTTTTTATTTTCCTCACGCCAGCGCACAAGGTTGGTGACATCTGCTTCAGCAAACGTGGTAACATGGGCCGAGGTCTGCTTGGACCGTACCATATGTTCGGCAATGGTCTTGCGCATCCGGTCCATCTTAATAATTTCTACGTTTTGAGTGGGTCGCTGTACGTTTAGTTCGCCTGCCGAAATAGACTGCTCTCCGGCAGCTTTCGGTTTGGAGAGGCTGGGCTTCTGTTCTTTTGTTTGGACTTCTTCTTTCTGTTGGGTTTCGTGTTTTTCCAGGTAAGACATGATATCTTCCTTCGATACACGTCCACCCTGACCGGATCCTTCAATACTTTCAAGTTCTTCCTGGGATATTCCTTCCTCCTTGGCAATAGAGCGGACAAGCGGAGAAT
>JBEPXS010000048.1:0-13107 GCA_041641755.1 Balneolaceae bacterium | reverse complement strand
AAATCAGATCCTCCCTGGTAATAGTCACAGATGCGAATCCCCGATAACTGCTGAGTTCACCGTTGTGATTGGCAATTCCACTTGAAATCATTACAGATTCGGAAAGAGTAGCTTCAGCATTACGTAGGGCAAATATAAATCTTGAAGTACTAACACTGCTATTTGCCCCCAGCTCATCCGAGGCACTTGTACGGATCGATTCCAGACGGGCGGATAAATGTTGCTCAAAATTTGTTTTCGCTTTTTCTATGGATTTGTCCAATGCCTCTGTTGAATCGGATCCCACGGCCAAACCGAAAGCAGTGTACGTTGAGTCGGTACTTGTAAATTCGCTTGAAGAAGAATACCAGGCAGGATACACCGAATTACTGCCAGTATCCGCTGACTTATTTCCCATCTTTTGGGTGGTTGAGCAAGAAATGAGTAGCATCGGCAGGAGCATTAAAGCCGCACAAACATGGGGTTTGAACATCAAATAAGTATATAAAAAATTACCGTTTCAGTTCGTAATTAACGACAGCGTCCTCTGTTGTTATAACCTGAATCAGAACAGAGTCCTGTTTCTCTAAACTACGGTCGATAAGATCTCTTAAAGTTTCCAGATCTTCAACCTCGGTTTCATTTACTTTTTTAATCTCATAACCCTCTTTGATTCCGACCCGTCCAGCCTGTGACTGTTTTTCTACCTCCGTAATGATAAGATCATATTTTTGGGCGTCTCCCGGTTTTGAGAGTGCCATTACCTTAAAACCGAGGTCAAATGTTCCAAATTGAACCCCATTGCCATACTCCTCGCTCTGCTCTTCCTCTTCCGGTTCAATTTCCAGTGAGTTAGAAAAGAAACTAGTCCCGCTGGATTCCATACTTCCCAATTTAACATTCCGATCGAACTCCTCTCCATCCCGCCAGATGGTTAGTTTCACAATATCACCGGGACTCATTACAGCAATTTTTTCCTGCAACTCATTTGATTCGCGGACCGATTCACCATTAACAGCTAGCACCACATCCCTGTTTTGTAGTCCAAAATCAGAAGCCGCTCCCCCCTCGTGCACCTCTAGAAGCATGACCCCACTGATCTGTTCCATGCCGAGTTCCTCAGCCAGCTGTTGATTAACACTCTCAATCGAAACACCCAGCAGGGCCCGGCGTACCTCCCCATACTGAATAATATCCCGAGCTACTTTAATTGCCAGGTTAGCAGGAATAGCAAATCCATACCCCTGGTAGGTACCACTTTGTGAGGCAATTGCGGTATTAATCCCGATTAATTCTCCACTGGTATTAACAAGTGCCCCTCCACTATTTCCCTTATTGATAGCGGCATCTGTTTGGATAAAACTCTCAACACCCATCTGGTCATTTATCACCTGCAGATTTCCCCGGCCTATGGCACTCACGATGCCAGCGGTAACCGTGGACCGGAGACTGCCAAAGGGATTACCGATAGCCAGTACCCATTCGCCCACATTCACTTTGTCAGAATTACCCACGGTTATGGATGAAAAATCATTGCCATCAATCTTGATTATGGCCAGATCTGTCGTAGGATCTTGCCCCACTACACGCGCTTCGAACATTCGCTTATCATTCAGTGTTACCTCAATGCCGTTCTCTACAGCATCATCAATAACGTGGTTATTAGTTAGTATGTAACCATCTTTGGAGATAAGAACTCCGGATCCCACTGTGCGCGCTTTATGTGGTAAAAACCGATCCCAGAATCCTTCATCACGTTCATGATTTTCATCATCGGGTACATCTGAACCACTGACGGGAATAACGGTTTCGATATATACAACGGTGGGTTTAACCTGTTCAGCTACTGAGCGGAACAGGAAGCGAGCATCCAGACTCTCCAGGGTTTTTTCGGGTATTAAAGGCTGGCTACTGCGTTTTACTTCCGTAACATCGACCCTGGCACGATCGTCCACCCAAACACCCTGCTGATATAGCGAAACCACTGTACCTATTAAAATACCAATCAATAGAAGTAAAACACCGGTAAGATATCGATTACGGGATCTCATAATTAATCCTGAAGTAATTGTTCAAAAATAGCATCGGACTTACGATCTCTGTAGCCTTCCACATGATACTTAAAATAACGATCTAGATGCTCAATTAAATCTTTAAGTTCCCCGGGTTTAAACTCGACCTCCAGAAGCCGGGAACTTCGTGCCTGCAAAGCCAACCGTATATAGCTGAATTGATTGGCTGTCAGTTTATACGAATAAGAAGCAGCACTCTTTACAGATATAAGTCCTGTCTCCAAATTAAAGTAATATTGGGATGATTGTGTTTCCTCTTCATCATTTTGTATATGCAGCTGTAGTCCATGTCCCACAAGTTCTGCAAGCCGAATCTGCAGATACGGGAATATTTGCTGGGGAGATCGGGTGGTTTGGTTCAACCATAGAATAAACCGCCTGGCAACTTCAAACATCGGTCTATTCACTTCCTCCTCATGCAGCAGCTGTCCCATAAGTTCTACCGAAGAGGTGAGTGTAGCCATCTTTTCAAAGTCTGAACGGATATTAAATGTTTTTTCCAGATAGCTTGCTTCAGACAATGTCTGAACTGAGCGCGAATTCTTATAGTAGTAGACCACATCCAGCATATTGCCAACCTCCATGAGTCCTGAAAATTTACTTTTGGGCTTCTTGACACCCCGAACCATCACCGCAATTTTCCCGTGCTCTTCGGTAAAAAGAGTAACTATTTTACTTGATTCAGAATAATCGACCGTTCTGAATACTATGGCAGTGGAATGGACAATCACAATTCGTTATTCGAGGTTGCTGTTTTTTTTAGAAGGAACCAAGCTTGTATGTACCTCTAAAATAAAAAATGCAGCCGTTAAGCTGCATTTAATTCAAAAAATTACTGGGGATTACTTTTCTTTTCTATTGTTCAGATCCGGTCAACTGAACTGAGCGTGAGTTTGTATGGGCATTGAGCGGATCATCAATTGGTTTAAGCTTCTGTGTTGTAGTTTGCAGGATAGAGTCAAATTCAGCCCGTCCCTGTTCGCTAAACTGGTCCTGGAAATGCAAAACTTCTTCGCGGTCGACCCACGGATCCACACTGACGGCATTTCCCGCAGTTTCGGGTTCTACCGTCGCTTCAGAATTCTCAACCTCAACAGCCGGAGAGGATGATATGGAGGCTGAAGTTGTACTCTGTTGAGATGATTCAGCCCCTCCTCCACTGTCCTGGTAAAACAGCACTCCGGAAATTAGTCCCACAGCAACAACCGCAGCAGCTGCCATATATCCTACCCTGTTTCCACTCAGCGATATGGGAATCAGGTTAGAACTGGTATTGGGTTTCTGTTCGGAGGCTTGTTCTAATATCTCATTGGTAACATGAGTGGGAGGATCCATCATAGGCAGATTCTCATCCAGCTTTCTGAGTGTCTGTCGCATACACTCAACTTCAATGAGCAGATCCTCATCTTCCATCATCGAACGCTCCATTAGCACTTCTTCTGAAGGATCCATCTCCTTCATCAGATAGCGAATTGAGTCATTATTATCGTTCGGCATATTTATTTTCTTCTTGTTCTTTTTCTTCTTCAAAGAGTTTACGAAGATTTATTAACGCATACCGCATACGTCCTAGTGCGGTATTAATGGAAACATCTGTTAATTCGGCAATTTCTTTAAACGGCATTTCATAATAGTGACGAAGCATAACTACTGTTCGCTGCTCTTCAGGAAGATCAGCGATGTGTCTCATCAGGCTGCTTTTAGCTTCATCTTTCTCAAGCTGTTCTTCAGCGCTGACCATATCTTCGTCAGGCAGCCGTTCATAGAAATCAGTGCCTGATTCTTCGTCGTAGTTAGAACTAACGTCGACGAAGCGTTTTTGTTTTCTTAAATAATCGATAGTTGCATTATGTGCGATACGCATGACCCAAGCAATCCATTTACCTTGTTCATTATAAGTATCATCCATTTTGGTGATGACCTTGGTAAAGGTTTCCTGAAAGATGTCATCAGCAATATCGCCACTACCCACCATACTGTAGATATAGGAGTAGATCTTCGACTGATGTCGATTCATTAGTTCACTGAACGCCATTTCATCGCCATTCTGCCGGTAGAACCGGACCAGATCTTTGTCGTCCAGTTGTTTGTATTTTGAACTAATATGTTCTGCTTTCTCGAATTTCATAAGTTTTCCTCACGCCTGATTATTACGAATTTTTCGACGTCAATGCAACCAGCGCTGGTCAATCGGTTTATAATTTAGTATGTACTGTATCGTTTAATCCTGTACAAAACAAAATTTATATGTTTTTCGATTCACCAAATTATTACTAACCCACCAGATTGCACCTTAGGGCTTTACTGCGTTACGTACTGTAATGTTTAATGTTACAGGACAATAATGCAGCTTTATCCCTGATCTACAATTAATGGTATAAGCTGCAAGAGAGAATAAATATCACATGATAATGCGAGGGAAAGCCCTACATCATATTCAGGGAATTACAGAAATATTGAATATCTCTGTCAACCTATGATCATGAGGCCTATCCCTTTTCTTCGGTTTAATGGATTGCAGCCAATATCCGTTATAAACCAGATGATGGTATCGGGGTACTTCTTACTTTTGGGAACAAAAAATCTATTCCTCTTCCCTGGTATCTTGTTCCGAGTTAAAATAGTTATATACGGCTTCTCCCGTTTGGGTTCCCACTTCGGCCTGTAGCTCTCCTTTGTACGCCTCTTTTATCTTTTTTACCGATCCAAAATGATTGAGAAGCTTCAGTGCTGTCTTTTCTCCAACCCCTTTAATATTAGTAAGCTCTGTTTTAATCGTACGTTTGGCTCGCTTTTTACGATGAAAATTGATGGCAAACCTGTGAGCCTCATCG
Source organism: Balneolaceae bacterium (assembly GCA_041641755.1). Taxonomy (GTDB): domain Bacteria; phylum Bacteroidota; class Rhodothermia; order Balneolales; family Balneolaceae; genus JAMQKA01. Next base: position 8,222 of record JBEPXS010000048.1, on the reverse strand, counting down.
CGAACCTGTTGCAATAGCTTTAATGCGGATGAGGCTTTTGGGATCATAACCGGATCTGAACGGTCTGGAAGAAATACCTCCTCCAGTCGCTTGGCCAGACCAACAATCTCACATTCCCCATAAAAATCGATCTCCTCCAGAGCAGCAATAGCTGCATTCAGTTGTCCCTTGCCTCCATCCACTACAATTAGGTCCGGGACCTGTAATTTTTCCTCTTTTACACGCTTGTACCGACGTTTTACAATCTCCTTCATTGAGGCAAAGTCATCTGGTCCCTCTACGGTTTTGATGTGGAAACGCTTGTACTCGCTTTTACGCGGCCTGGCATCTACAAAACAAACCATCGAAGCCACCGGATCGGCCCCCTGAATGTTGGAGTTATCGAAACACTCTATACGTCGCGGCAGCCTACCCAGATGCAGATGTTCTTTCAATTCCTCCACGGCGTTGGGGATCCGTTTGCGTTCCGCCTTTTGTTTTTCCAGCTTTCGTTCGCCCAGCTGTAGTTCCGCATTTGAATTAGCCATACGTATTAATTGGGCCTTCTCTCCTATTTGTGGTTTATGAATAGGTACCTTTCGCCCCTTCTCCTGCCACAAATACTGCAGTAACGGTTCCTCCTCTGGCAGCTCATGGCTTACATATACCTCGTCGGGAATAGCCCCTGAAAACTGTCCCGTATAGTAATCCTCGATGAATGATTGAAGCATCTCTCCCTCTTTGAGGTGAGAAATATTCTTCAGAAAACGGTGAAATTTGCCAAGCAGTTTCCCCTCACGAATTTTAAACAGTACGCCACAGGCTTCGGAAATCTCTTCATCAACTGTAATGGCATAAACATCACGATCCACCTTCTTGTCGGCCACCATCTTCATTTTCTGGCTATATTTTTTAACCGCCTCCAGGCTATCACGAATGCGGGCAGCCTTTTCAAATTCAAGCGCATCGGACGCTATCTGCATCTCTTCCTTTAAATCACGCATTAACTTATCGGTACGACCGTTCAGCATCCGCTCCACTTTATTAATATTGGATTGATACTCTTCAAGGTCCAACTCCTCTGAACAACGATCCAGATAATCGTCCAAACAAGATCCCCACTTTGGAGCTCCCCTGGTTCGATTAACATTTTTTGAGGAGATAGCACACGTGCAGAGCCCAAACGCCTTGCGTATAGTCTCCAGCATACGCCGCATATGCATCACGCTGTCATAGGGACCGATATATTTACTACCGTCATTAATGACAGTACGTGTAGGAAATACCCGCGGACGCTCTTGGTTGGTAATACAGATATATGGATAGGACTTATCATCGCGATACATCACGTTATACCGGGGCTGGTGCTTCTTGATCAGGTTATTCTCGAGGATAAGAGCTTCTGCCTCCGAATCAGTGACAATAACCTCAAGGTCATCGATTTTCGACACCATCACCTTGATGCGCCCATCATGATCGCTGGAGTTCTGAAAGTATGAGCGTACCCGGTTACGGAGCCGCTTCGCCTTGCCTACATAAAGATGGTTACCGCGGCTGTCCTTAAACATATACACACCCGGAGAGGTTGGCAGGTGATCTACCTTTTCTTCAACGTCGATATCTGTTGTATCACTACTCATACTTAATCTGAGGAATTAAACATAGTTCTTAAAAGTCATATAGGATAACTGAGATTTATCCCCGTTTTCGGTGAGCAAAAATATAGGAACATTTGCCTAGAATTATTAACCGCTACAGCACCTTTTAACATTTTCTACAGCCAACTATTAGTACTTGATTATTTATCTATTCGCTGGTTAATTACATTCACAATGAAAATTTGTTGAATATAAATGCAAATTTTTCTCATAAATATTCAGTTTCGATTTGCAAATGGTGGTCTGGGATGGGCTGGAGAGTAACTTTGCAAGGGTATAACGATCACCAAACTTCAATATCCAGCTTCTTTTTGGTACAAACTTATTGGTGATGCAGATTCAACAGCTTTCTTCATATCAAATTTACAACCAGGTATAAACTTGTTTTTTATCTAAATCTTATAATCAACTCACTATTCAAATGAAACGATCAATCATATTACTAATCTTACTCAGCTTTGTAGTCTTCAAGAGCAAAGCTCAACTCACCGAAGAACAGATATCACACAAAGTTGATTCGGTTATGCAAACTATGACACTAACCGATAAAGTAGGTGAAATGACGCAGCTGGCAATAGATATGCTGCTCAAAGAGGGACAACGCGATCCACAACAGCTTGACGAGAAAAAACTTCAGGAGGTCTTGGTAAAATATAGGGTTGGATCTATCCTTAACGTTTCGGGACATGCCTATAGTCTGGATCAATGGCACAGCTTTATAAAACAAATTCAAGATGTGGCAATAAATGATAAAGAAACCGGGATTCCTGTCATCTATGGTATTGACACGATCCACGGAGCAAATTACACACTGGAATCAACGCTTTTTCCCCAACAGATCGGTTTGGCAGCGACTTTTAACCCTGAACTCGTCCAAGAGGGCGCCCGTATTGCGGCTTATGAAACAAGAGCTTCCTGGATACCCTGGACCTTTTCTCCCGTACTCGGCATCGGTCGCGATCCCCGCTGGCCCCGGTTCTGGGAAACATTTGGGGAAGATGTTCTGCTGGCCAACAGAATGGGGGTTGCTATGACCAAGGGCTTCCAGGGCGACGATGTAAGCAATCCGTATCGTGTGGCTGCCACCGCCAAACACTTCCTGGGATACAGCCTGCCAAAATCGGGGCACGATCGAACTGCTGCGTGGATACCTGATATACAATTTGAAGAATATGTAGTTCCCCCCTTCCGGGCGGCAATCGACGCCGGTGCCCACACCGTAATGATCAATTCCGGTGAAATTAACGGGATCCCCGTCCACGCCAATAAAGAAATTCTTACCGGTTTGCTGCGCGATGAAATGGGTTTTAAAGGATTGGCTGTTACCGACTGGCTGGATATCCAATATTTATATAGTCGACACAAAGTTGCCAAAAATTATAAAGAAGCGATCAAAATGGCGATTAATGCCGGTATCGATATGAGTATGGTACCAACCGATCTGGATTTTCCACGACTGCTAAAGGAACTGGTTGAGGAAGGCGAAGTTCCGATGAACCGAATCAATGAGTCGGTACGCCGTATCCTGCGTGTCAAGTTTCTGCTGGGCTTGTTTGATCAACCATATCATCCTGATGTGGATTATTCAAAATTTGGATCTGACGAATTTGTTTGGGCCAGTTATAAATCAGCTGCAGAATCGATCACTCTGCTTAAAAATGACAACGACATATTGCCACTGGCAAAAAATCAAACCGTTCTGGTAGCCGGACCTACCGCAAATTCAATTACCTACATGAATGGTGGATGGAGCCGGACCTGGCAGGGAGCCGATCCCCAATATAATACTCCCGGTAAGAAAACAATCCTCGAAGGCATCCGTGACGAGATCGGTAAAGACAATGTAAATTATGTTCAGGGCAGTACCATTGAGGAGCTTAAAGATATTGATGCTGCGGTTAAAGCAGCTAAAAAATCAGATGTGGCCGTAGTTGCAATCGGAGAGGCTACTTATACCGAAACGCCCGGTGATATCTGGGACCTGCATCTTCCCGAAGCACAACGCACACTGGTTAAACGTATAGCTGAAACAGGAACACCAGTTGTACTTGTTTTGGTTGAGGGCCGCCCCCGAGTGATCAATGACATCGTACCACTTGCCGACGGTATTTTGATGGCTTATCTACCGGCAGAAGAAGGGGGTCGGGCCACTGCCGATATCCTGTTTGGAGACGTAAACCCGAGCGGGAACCTCCCCTTTACCTATCCAAAAGACGTGAATGATATCGTACCCTACGATCATAACTACACAGACGAAACCGGACCGCTGGGCTTCAATCCACAGTGGAACTTCGGGGATGGGCTCAGCTACACTACGTTTGAGTACAGTAACCTGCAGGTTACCAACGAAATGTTTGGTCCCGGGGATAAGTTGGTTATTTCAGTGAATATATCCAACACAGGAGACCGCACCGGCAAAGAGATAGCACAACTCTATATCAGCGATCTTGTAGCCAGTATAACCCCGCCGGTTCGCCGCCTGCGCGGATTCGATAAAATTGAGCTTGAATCCGGTGAGACACAAACTGTAACCTTTACCATTGAACCTGAAGATCTTGCCTTTGTTGGTAAAAGCAATGAATGGATCACCGAAGCGGGAGAATTCCTGATTCAGATTGGTGGGCTTGAACAAAAAGTAACCCACCAGAAGTAACCTGACTGAAGAGTACTTTAACAGGCTGGAGGGATTAAATTTTCTCCAGCCTTTTTAATATAACGTGAGCTTGGTTTAAGAATTTGCTAACTATTTTTTAAGTCAAGTAAGCCCTATTGGAATTGTTCATTTTTTCGATGAGGAAAAAAACGAACCAAAAAACTCATCAGGGAATCGTAGATGTTGTACTGGTTATACCATACTATCCCCCTTGCTTTGGGACATCCAATGCCTTCAAGCTCTCTTTTTCCGCGATTCCCCGGACCCCGAATTGGTACCATAACGTTGGATCCCAATATTTTTGCCGAGAGAAATCTCTACTATACAACAGGGTTATTGCAGTGGATGAAAAACCGGAAGAATTTACTATTTGAGATCGATTTGTCTGCTCATCCGGTCAGCGTCCCGATAGCTGTCAAACCGATTGAGTTTTACATTCTTCTTGATTTTTTCGTCTCTTTTGGATCAAGCCAAAAGGGACACCACAAAAGACAGATTAAGCAATAGAGTAAAACCTGGGACTACCTACCATTCTGCCTAGTTCATTTTTTGATGAGAAAAACCCCGAATGTTGTCGAGTTTAAAGAACGGATACCCAAAAAACTACAGCGGGATGCAGTTCTCAAACAGAAATGGTTTCTTAACGCTCCAGCTCCAGTCACCCAGTCAACAAAAATTTCGAAGCTTGAGGATAATAGCCAACAAATAGATTCTTCCTTATCCCGAATTGACGTTAATTTACTACATCGATTCCAAGCTTTAAAACTGAAAATATCAGGTGATTTGTTGGAAACTGAATTGGGAGGTTTACCACAATTAATCTGTTTGAAGCCTCCATTCCGCTTTTATTTTTAAATCCGGGGAATAATAGTATCCCTCCCGAGAGAGTTATTCCTGCTACTCTTATGGATAGAGTAAAAACCAGGTTCATCCAATAACAATAAACAGCTGAACCAAATAAAATCAAGAACCGGGAAATCTCCTACAACGGTCTTATCATCACGTTTTTGAAGTATACCTTGCTGCCTGGATCGTGACCCTGCAGGGCGACAGTACCGCTGGAGAGAACCGGGGCCTCGCGATCCAGATCCTTCGGTTCAGTATACTCTACCATGGTTTCGCCATCTACTTTGATGGTGATATCCTGGCCGTCCACTTTCACATACATGGTGAACCACTTGTTATCTTCTACCGGAGCCTTTTTTATATCATCGACGCCATAAAGACTACCAGTCTTCCGGGGATCACTCTCGTAGGTATTGTTGATCTGTGCTTCATATCCTTTATCCGGCCATCCCGACTCTTGGTAGGCAGTCTGGAAATAGATACCAGAATTGGAACCCTCGGTGGTCATCACATCCACCTTAAACTCAAAGTTTTTAAAGTCATGGTTACTGACTTTTCCAATATAGAACAGATGAGCACGCGGACCGTCGGTTACAATCTTGCCATCCTCTACAGAGAAGGTTTCAGGATTTTCTGATGCTTTCCAGCCATCAAGTGTTTTGCCATCGAAAAGTGAGATCCATTCATTTGATTGGGCATATGAGGAAACCGTTATCCCGATGAACAGAAACACAACGGTGCAAAGTGTAAACAGTATCTTGGTCACTGAATTCCACATAGAAGTCATTAGATTAGTTTAAAAAAAATTAGAAAGCCAATGTTATGATAATCAGTAGGTTCGCGCTTTACAAGAGAACAAATTTGTGCCTCTCCGTGGGAGATCGTCCATTTCCTCAATAATAGTCCAATCCTTTAATTTCCCACGCTACGATTCATTCATTGCCACCTTTTCCTTGACAACAGATTCTCTTATACTAGGATCAATTAAGAACAAAGCGGTATGTAACCGGAACAGACGTTTGTAGATTGCCCAATACTTGCGTCCATAGCATTCATCACTGTACCTTCTGCGGATAAAATCATAGAGATTAATGGAAAAAGAAGTTCTTTTTTAAATTATCAGGACACCAATCTATGACAACCCGAAAAAAGATCTTCCTGGTCATCATCCTGCTGATACAAGCCAGCATTATCTGGCCTATTTACCCGTTTTTTTCTAATATCTATCCCCTTATTCTGGGAGTACCCTTCTCTTTCGCCTGGGTGATTTTGATGCTGGTTCTATCCTTTTTGACTGTACTCTGGTATTACCTCTCTGATCCCACACTAAAAAACTCCGAATCTCAAACCTCCTGATATTCGTTGGAAGACTGGATCATCATACTGATTTTTTGTGGATTGTACCTGCTTATCTCGCTGGCGATGGGGATCATTCCCGGGCTAAAGATTTCCAGTAGTGTTACCGGCTTTGTAGCAGGCGACCGAAAGATGAATCTACTTATTCTATACTTCGTGCTGGGTGCTTCCATTTTTTCCTCCTTTGCATTCCTGGGCGGACCCGGATGGGCCTACTCCCGCGGAGCGGCGGCATTCTATATCATAGCTTACGGTACAACAGGGATGATCCCTTTTTACTTTTTCGGTCCCAAGGCACGACGGCTGGGAGAAAAGTTTGGGTATGTCACCCAGGCTGAACTGCTTGAAGACCGTTATAACAGCAAGATGCTCTCAGTGCTGCTTGCCGTATTGAGTGTTATCGTTTTTATCCCCTACCTGACTCTACAGATGAAAGGAGCAGGGTATGTGATTTCAACCATCAGTGAAGGTCATATCCCGGTGTGGCTGGGAGCGGCCGTTGCTTATGGAGTAGTTCTGATTTATGTCTTTTTCAGCGGCGTAATGGGAGTCGGATGGACCAATACTTTTCAGGGCCTTTTTATGATGGTGATTGCCTGGTTCCTGGGCATCTACCTGCCCAACGAATTATATGGTGGTGTTGGAGAGATGTTCAACCAAATAGCCCAAAGCGATATGTCTACTATGCTCTCTGCTCCCGGACTCAATTCCTCGGGAGAACCGTGGAACTGGTGGGGATTCAGTTCGGCGGTACTCATCTCGGCCATCGGCTTTTCGATGTGGCCTCACCTTTTTATGCGTGCTTTTGCTGCCAACAGCGACAAAACCGTGAAGCTGACTGTGGTGCTATATCCTACCTTTCAACTCTTTTTAGTACCCATACTGATTATAGGATTTTCAGCGGTAATTGCTTTTCCCGGTATCGAGCAGGCGGATACAGTTGTGCCATACCTGCTTACCCAGATCGATCTACCTGTTGCTATTGTCGGGCTGGTGGTGGCCGGCACGCTTGCAGCCTCGATGTCTTCAGGGGATGCGATCCTGCATTCGGCCGCCTCGATCGGAGTTCGCGACGGTATTGCCAAATTCTTCACTAAAGAATCACTGAATGACGAACGCCAACATCGGCTGATCCGTATTCTGGTAATCATTATCAGCCTCGTAGCCTATTACTTTGCTGTTATCTCGGATGTGTCCATTGTGGCACTGCTACTGGGATCGTATGGTGGCGTCGCACAAATATTTCCCCCAGTATTTTGCATGTTCTACTGGCGCAGGGCTACTGGTAAAGGAGCATTGGCCGGGCTGGTAGGAGGCATACTCTTCACGATCTTATTCCTTACCTATCCCGAGCTGCGACCCCTTCCCCTGCACGAAGGTATCTGGGGACTGATAGTGAACGTACTGCTACTCACGGGCGTTAGTCTGGGTACAGAACCCGAATCCCAACAACGAGTGGAACGCTATATCAACGCCTGATGACCCAGCACACCGATACCATACCAGACATTCCAATATTTTTTGAGGATGATCACCTTCTGCTGGTAAACAAACCTCCGGGTATACTTTCCCAGGAAGATCATACCGGAGATCCCGATATACTATCACTTTGCAAACAATATCTTACCGACAAAGCTAACGGCGGTGGTGGATATCTGGGACTCGTGCATCGCCTCGACCGCCCGGTCGGTGGATTGATGCTGCTGGCTAAAACCAGAAAAGCAGCTGAC
>JBEPXS010000047.1:0-13128 GCA_041641755.1 Balneolaceae bacterium | reverse complement strand
TCTTTTCTTTATGAATAAGAAGATTTTGGGTCTTTTCCAGATCCTCATATGCTTTCTTTAGCTGGTTACGTTCTTTTTTTAACTGGTTGTTCAACCGTTTCATTTTTACCTGCAGGGCCGTATTCTGCTGATAACGCTCAACAAGATTGGCAATCATCAATTGCTGCATGGGGTAACTCAGGCGATGATGCTGGTGCAGGTACTCGTCCAGATCCTCCTGCTTTATCCGGACGGCACGCCCTTCCCGAATCACGCGGGCCGTGGTCATGGAACGATTGCCGGTAGTAAAAGCGATCAGCCCGATAAAAGCTCCCGGTTTTAAATGATCGGTCACAATAGAAACATTCTCCCCATCAATAGCATCCTGCTTGACGAGTTCAACCTCTCCCTCAAGTAACAGGTAAAGATTCTCCAGGTAATCACCCTCCTCAAAAATCTGTTGGCTGCTCTCAAGTTCTATTACACGCAACGCCTGCTCATCAGGCTCATTAACAAGCTGCTCAATCATTTGCAAGATAGATGAACGATCCTGCAACCATTTATAACCGTATTCAAAACTCATAGCTCAGGAATCTGTTACACTACTGCCTTTACGCATGGCATCCGCCAGTCGTGAGCTGTCTAAAATGTGCATAAAGGGTAAAAATGATTTTTCGTTTTCAAGAACGTAATCAGTGAGTTGCTGAATTACCACGTGATGAAGCTCTTCTTTTTTCCAGGGCTTTCCGATATAATGATTCAAGTCAGCCTCATTAACCGCTTTTACAGTATCTTCGAGCTTTGCATGACCGGTTACCAATACTTTGCGTGCATTCCTGGTTTGAGCCTGATCCTGCAATGATATCAACAGATCCACTCCATTCTCTCCTGGCAGCAGATGATCACACAAAATAAGCCCGATTTTCCCACCCTCTCCGGTTATCTGTTTAATAACAGAACGAGCCTCCCCGGCCGTAGCAGCTACCTCCAAAGGAAATGTTTCTTCAAAAACTTCCATATCCCGTACCAAGGCATCCAGCACGTCCGGCTCGTCTTCGACTATCAAAATATGTATAGATGAACTCATTTTTATGATCCTCAATATTATGTTAGAAATGGCCAGTAGAAAAATGCATAGGCGATCACCATCACCAGCCCAATTGCCCCAATAATTACACCTGCTTTAGCCATATGTTTAGTCTCAACCATCCCTGAGCTTAAAGCGATAGCATTGGGCGGCGTAGATATCGGCAACACCATAGCAAGGCTGGCACAGATGCCGATCACCAGGCTCGTGATTAACAGGTCAAAACCAGCACCGGCTATACCTGAAGTCTCCAGACTTATAGCAAGTGGAATGAGCAGGGTGGCCGTTACTGTATTCGACAAAAAATTCGACATAATTACAGCTACTGCTCCAAAAATGATCAACAGCCAAAACCTGTTGAAGGATCCCCATTCAATCCCTTCGACCATCCATTGGGCCAAACCTGTATTATTAAGCGCGATGCCCAGTGCCAGTCCGCCGGCCACCAGCCATAATACTTCCCAGGGCAGATTACGGATCTCATCTTTATCAATAACACTGAAAAATGTCAGCACTACAATCGGTACCAGGGCAATCATATTACTGTTGATACCGTGCAGGCTTTCGGTAATCCAGGCAACTACTGTAAACCCAAATACAATATACAGAATACCAGCCTTCAGCGATTTATCAAAGAAGCCACTTAAATTCAGTTCCAGCTTTTGTGTTTTTGTCGGAAATAATGCCAGCAGAAGTACCCATGCTACCAGCAGCATAATTATCACTACAGGGGTTGCCAGTATCATCCATTCACTAAAGGCTACTTCGGTTCCCTGTCGCGTCAGGGCTCCGATGACCACTGCATTAGGAGGGGTGCCTATCGGGGTAGCGATACCACCGATATTGGCAGCAAAAGGGATACTCAAAACCACACCAAACCGAAGTGGATCATCCCTTTCGATACGGGAGATAATTGGCAGGATTACCGTCATCATCATGGCGGTGGTTGCGGTGTTACTCATAAAGGCAGAGAGGACAGCCGTAACCAACATCAAGCCCAGCAAGATATATTTCGGTTGTGCCCCAAAAGGACGGAGCAGCAAGCGAGTCAGGTTACGGTCCAGATTATACTTCACTGATGTTTCTGCCAGTACAAATCCACCTAAAAAAAGAATAATAATAGGACTGGCCAGCGTGGCTAGATAGTCTGCATAGTTATTAGGACCATAGCCAACAAGCCGGTGGCTGGCATCTGTAATAATCTGCATATCTCCCTGGAGGTCAGGAAGTTTGATATCAGCTCTGCCATCAACTATTTGACGAATTTCAACCTTATGAAGAATCAACTTCCCATCCGGGTCTACCTCTAATATCTGACTGTCTTCCGTAACAGCTTCGGTGGGAAGTGTGTATATGTTTGTTTCCTTTGGCTGCAGTGTTTGTACCGGGAGTTCGGCATCCATAAAAACCGGACCCTGTCCGCTAAGTAAGAGTACCTCCAGCAAAATAATGAGTATAGAGGTGGAATAGATGGGAATGGGCTCAAACATCCAGAATGCAGCGGCCATCAAAAAAATACCTAGTGCCAGATGACCTGCAAAGGAAAGACCGGTAAATGAGAACAGCAATGGTATCACGAAACCAATTATGCCCAGAATAAGACCCGCCGTCTGTAGTCTATTTAATTTCATAATACCAATCTCCTGAAACGATTTTTTTCTCAGATGCTCGATATAGCTTCATAACTTTTACTTCAGAAATTTAGTTGAAACTGCAGTCGCGAACCGATATAGCGTTCGTGCCTGCCTCGAACAGTGCTCGTTTTGTCATTCAGCGAACAGGCTAGCTGCATCTTTAGATTGTCATCATGCATGTAATATGTTATGCCTAAACTATATCGGTCTATATCAGGATTATGTAACCGCTCAAAATCACCCTCATTTATTTGACGAAGAGCCTCAAAACGGGTATTCAGCTCCAACATGGAGTTGATCATCCGACCCGCCTGTAAAAAGAAACCATAGCCACTAAACATGGGATGAATAAATTCCTCATCGATTAAATCTGTCAGGCTTGTATGATCTGTTCTGCGCCAAGCCAGCTCTCCTGAAAGTGAGAAGTACTGATATTTGTATACAAAATCGGTATACAGGGTTTTTACATCCGTTCCCTTCGAATCATATACACCAGCATAGGTTAAATGTGCATCCTGATTCAGACTCGCGGCGAAACCGATAGACAAGCGGGGGATCGGCTCTACGATAAGCATACCGCCCCGGTAATCTCCTTTTGAGTTAAACTCACCCAACGGCAGCAGTTCTACCCGGGTGGTATAAAAGAAACCACCTGCCGCGGTTGAAGCATTCTTCCACTCTTCGTGGGAAACCGAAATATAGAGCTTCAGGCCAACGTCATCAGGCTGAATCCATCTTCCATTCCAAAATGCCCCAATATCGTAACCCTGCGAGAACTCATTACTAACTATCGAACGTTCTGTGAACTGCAAATAAGCCGATGATATCCGGTATTGCCGGTCATCAAACACTCGAAACTGTCCGGTACCAAAGGTATGTTGAACATTGGGATGCCAGCAGAAGATGGCATCACTGATACCCGTCTGGCCTTTATCAAACTGGACGTTGACGAAATAGGTGAATTCATCCTGTAAAAGATGGGCCTTCAGCAGTATCCGGGCTCTCCGTAGCATAGCCTCGGTCTGATTCTGGACAAAACGGCTACCCCTTTTCTCAAGAGATATGGTCGAATTAAACTGGGATTGCAGGCGTGCACCAAACCTAAGGCCAAACGAACTGTCCGGGGCATTGAACCTGAGACCTCGATCCAAGCCAAATTCTACTTCCGGTGCTGTAGAAATATCCTGTGCAACGAGTGGTGCAATAGTGATAATGTGAAGTGATAAAACAAAAAAAGTGCTGCAAATGAAACCAAAACGAAACTTCATGGTAGATACGAACATCTAAACCTGATGGAGCCTGATAAAACCTGACTTGCTGCCATCCATTTTCTGGTTACCAGCAGAGTAGTTGTTTACTGTGAAGTTTCAATGAATATAGAATCATTTGTTTGTATCTCTCACATCTCAGGTGATCTTTTCTTATCATTAAACGAATTTTCTTAAAAAGCAGAAGCTGTACAAAACAGGATGAAAAAGAATATACTTGTAGCATTTGGTGGGGTTTCCCCGGAACATGAAGTCTCGGTACTTAGTGCTATGCAGGTAATTTCAGCACTTAAGGATACCGAGTACTCCCTGATCCCACTGTACATAACTAAATCGGGTCGATGGCTTACCGGCGAATACCTGCTCGACCTCGAGCACTACCAGGATCTGGATGAACTGGAGAAAAAAGCTATTCCCTGCACGTTTTCCCATAATGAGATAGGCAAACCGATTTTGCTGGAAACTGAAAAACGAGGAATGTTCTCTTCCCGTCAAACACATCCCATTTATGCCGTTCTCCCTGCCTTTCATGGGGCCGAGGGAGAAAACGGGGCTTTCCAGGGAACGTGTGATATGTACAACCTGCCGTTTGCTGGAAGTGGCATTTTGGCTTCCAGTGTTGGGATGGATAAAGTAAAAGCCAAGGAGCTCTGCCGGGCGCATGACATCCCGGTAGTTGAAAGCGTTCACTTTTTTGAATCGGAGTGGGAAGAGAAGCAAGATATTCTCCTCAACCAGATTGAAGAATTGGAATTCCCTGTTATTGTAAAACCGGTTAACCTGGGCAGCAGCATTGGGGTTGCCAGGGCCGACGACCGCGAAACCCTTATTGAGGCTGTGGAAACCGCTTTTCGATATGATGCCAACCTGCTGGTAGAAAAAGCGATATCTCCGTTGATGGAAATCAACTGTTCCGTGCTGGGAGACCCTGAAGAAGCACGGCCCAGCGTTTGTGAACGTCCCCTTGGTAAGGAGGAAACTCTTTCGTTTGAGGATAAATACCAAAGCGATGACGGAACCGGGAAAGGGATGGAGTCGGCCGATCGGGTAATTCCCGCAGACATTTCGGATGAGTTGACACGCAACATTCAACAACTGGCGCTCACTATCTTCAAGACATTCAGAGCCGCGGGAGTGGCACGCCTCGACTTTTTGGTAAACTCCGACAGCGGCAATCTCTATTTTAATGAAATAAATACCATACCCGGTTCTTTCTCTTTTTATCTTTGGGAAGAAAGCAATATTCCAATCCGTGAACTGATGTTGGAACTTATTGATATTGCCCGGAGGCAGCATCAACGAAAGATGGGGCGGGTTCGCAGCTACGAAACGAACTTGTTAAGCCAAAAGGCCGTTCAGGGAATTAAGGGACTGAAAAATAAAAATCCTGATGGGTAAGTTTTACTGATGTGAGTCTATCTTAAATACACGGAACCTAAATCAATATTAAATAAAATCCTCGTCGTTGATGAAAACATTTGCCAACAAATTTCTAACAACTGCTCTGGTCCTGCTTGTACTTAGCAGTTGTGTTAAGCAGCCCGAAACTATTGTTGTTGACGACTCCCCCGAAACTCCCAAAGACACCCTTCAACAAGAGGATACTGTTGCTACAACTGAGCCGGCTGCTGATTTCAACCAACTTGTAATCGGTGAAATTCATTCTATCACCACCCTTGACCCATTATTTGCTGACAATAATAGTGCCAGGCGCACACTGCAAATTTTATTTGAAGGATTAGTCAGGTATAACCAAGAAGGCGAAATTATACCTGCCATTGCCAAACGGTGGTCTATCGGTCAAGACTCACTCCGGTATCAATTTATATTGAGGGATGATATATATTATCACGACAGTGAAGTGTTTAACAACGGGGTTGGACGAAAAATGGTGGCCGATGACGTTAAGTTTGCGTTTGAACGGATGGCCAGGAATACCGTTCCAGATGATGCGGCTCAACTTTTTATGGGAATTAGCGGATTTGAATCCTATTTCCGGGAACAGCACAACATTCTCAATCCTGCCTACCGGGAGCTCAATGGTGTTCGTGGTATTCAGGTTTCCAATGATACAACATTGTCCATCATTCTGGCTGAAAAAGATCCCCATTTTCTGCAAAAACTCGCTTCTCCCTATGCATTAATTTATCCGAAAGAATCTGTTAAAGAGAATCCTAAAAACTTTGCTCCTGTTGGGTCCGGCCCATATCAACTTTCACAGCAGGTTGGAGACTCGGTCTATATTTTTGCCAAAAACCAGGAATACCGATCACCGAAAAACGATATTCCCACACTGGACCGGGTGGATGTTGTAACGGAGAGGAATGAACAAAACATGCTGAAAGCACTGGGTTCCAGAACCATTCACGTAGTACCAGAACTAGGTCCCCAAATTGTAAGCAATATTATCAACGAAGATGGTAACCTGAATGTAGGATATTCTGGCAATTATAGTTTTATACGTGGAGAAGGGACTACAACCTATAGCCTGCTGTATCATCCTGGATCAGCTACTCCCGAAAAAAGCGTCCGTTCAGTTTTATCCGGTATCAATCCCGAACAGCTCACACAGAAACTTCCGAACAAAAATGTGGAGCTCATTACTTCGCCAGATACTACTTTAAGCACAGGCGATTCATTGTCAACAATTTACAGTACTTACCCGGATGATCCCTACCAACAATGGTTTCTGCAGCGGTTAGTCTCGCAATGGAACGGACAGCCACAGCTTCAGATCCTCAAAATCCGGACACCCACCCGTCATACGGCGCTCTATACCAGCACCTTTGTACCCTTCTATCCGCAGCATATGGCGCCCGACAGATCCAACCTGTTAATACGGTACAAGGTCAACCAATCCGTCTTATCCATAAAAGAAGTAAAGCAACTGCATTTCAACAGATATCCCTGGTGGATAGACCTCCGCGAAGTTGACATGCCCGGGATCGATAATTTATAAACATATAGATTTGCCTAAACGGTTAATATGAAATTAGCGATTGTAGCAAACCCACAAAAGTATTCGGTTAAAGAGCCCTTTCTGCAAGCATTAGACTGGGCTGACCAGCAGGGTGTCAAAGTATATTTTAACAGTGATTTGAATTCGCTGTATGACGGTACTGTCCACAAGTCTGCCGTAACTGTCGATTCCGAAGAGGAAGCAATCAACCGCGCTGATATCATCGTGGCCATGGGTGGTGACGGGACCATGCTATATACCGCACGTCTGATGAAAAATATCCAAAAACCAATTTTGGGAGTAAACAGTGGTCGTCTGGGCTTTATGGCCAACACCCAGCAGGAAAATCTTGTCGAAGCTCTAGAGTGCCTGAAGGAGAGTAATTTTCGGCTTGACAAACGACATCTGTTGCAGGCCGAAGATGGTAACGGGAAAATCTATCATGCTCTCAATGAGTTCCTCTTTTCCAAACGGGATTCTACTTCCATGATTACAGTGGAAGCGGAATACGATAATATGTTTATCAATACTTATTGGGCTGATGGCCTAATTGTTGCTTCCCCAACAGGTTCCACCGCATACAACCTGTCATCCAGCGGACCAATTGTGATGCCCAACACCGATGTAATGGTGCTCACTCCCATTAATCCACATACGCTCACTACCCGACCATTGGTACTGCCGTCTGACAAATCGTTGAAAATCACCGTAAAAGAGCAACAGCATGAGGTTCTGTTTTCTTATGACGGAGAGATTTATGAAATTCAAGGCTATCCTTTCCAGGTATCAATCAAGCGATCTAATTTTACGATAGATCTTATAGAGCTACCTGACCAGAGTTATTTTGAAACACTCCGTAACAAATTGATGTGGGGGATGGATTTTAGGAAGAGATATTAGAGAAAAGCTGGCACATAGAGAATACGAAAACTTATTTAAACAACATTTGATTCGTATTCCTGGCTGCAATGCTGAAACACAAAACTGGTTATCTTTTACCAGAGATTGTGATTACATTTCAGAAGAATGAATTTAACAATTACCACAATAAACTAAATGCAATTGGAAAATAGCTTGGCAGGTTACATCAAAACCGGACTGAAATTAAACGATAGGAGCTAGACAATAACTACCAAAATGATCTTCTGGCTTCCAATTTCTAACATCCCAATTCAGATTAATAATATTGTGAACGTTTCTATATATTTTTCGAAAATTTAACCTTAATCAAAAAGTTTTATCTCAAATCATGAAAGTAACTGTAGTAGGAGCAGGAGGTAATGTCGGTTCAACCGTATCGATGGCAATTGCACAACGCGATTTCGCCAAAGAGGTTGTTATGGTCGATATCGTACAAGAACATAATGGAGAAAAAATTTATCCTTCCAAAGGACGTGCGCTTGACCAGTGGGAGTCGGCCCCAATCCATAAATTTGATACCAAACTCACCGGAACCGTTGACTATGAAGACACCGCTGATTCTGACGTCTGTGTAATTACGGCAGGAGTTCCACGCAGGCCGGGGATGAGCCGTGACGATCTGCTGGAAACCAACGCCAATATCGTACAAACTGTGGTGGAATCACTGGTAGAAAAATCTCCAAATACCATCCTGATCATCGTATCTAACCCACTGGATGTAATGGCGCAGGTAGCCCTCGAAACAAGCGGGTTCGACTCCAACCGTGTTATGGGTATGGCAGGAATTCTGGATACTGCCCGGTACCGGGCCTTCCTGGCCGAAGAGCTGGATGTTTCTCCTAAAGATATCCAGGCGCTTCTGCTTGGCGGCCACGGAGACACCATGGTTCCCCTGCCCCGTTTTACCACCATATCAGGAATGCCGGTAACCCACTTTATTGATGATAATAAGCTGGAGGAGATCGTTGAACGCACTAAAGGCGGAGGTGGAGAACTTGTTAACCTGATGGGTACGTCAGCATGGTATGCCCCCGGCGCCGCAGCCGCACAGATGGTGGAGGCTATAATGCTGGATCAAAACCGTATTTTCCCCTGTGCTGCTCACTTAAACGGGGAGTATGGCCAGGAAAACCTGTTTTTGGGAGTTCCCGTGAAATTGGGACACGGTGGAATTAAAGAGATAATTGAGGTTGATTTAAACGACGAAGAACAACAACTTTTAAATGAATCGGCTGATCATGTTCATTCCGTTCTGGATGAATTCCGACAGCTGATGAACAGTTAAATCGCAATTAAATTGAAGAACTAGGCTTCTTCACTACTTGCATTTTCGCAGAAAGGCTCTGTCGACCATAGCAGAGCCTTTTTGCTTTTTGATAGATCCCATCTTACCCTTTTAAACAGTTGATTATTAAAGTTTTAACAGGGGATAACACTAGAGAGCAATACGCTTGAAGGATATAACTACTGCTCATATGACGTCTCTTCACCGAATGAACTCCATTTTCGATTCAGTATATAGAGCCCTATACCAACCAGCATAATTCCCAGACTAATCGTCGATTCCAGCGGCCGCTCCACGATTAGATACCCCATAATAAACGTATTTGCAATTAAGAAAAGTGCGGGAGTAAAAGGATATCCCCAGGTTTTGTAGGGACGTGGCATTCCAGGTCGACGCCACCGCAACACATACACTCCAGCTACTGTGAGGGTGCTCATCCCTATCAGCAGGGCCGTAGCATAAATCATAACCTGTTCAAAAGTAGAGGTGTATATAAACAGCAATATTAGTACAAGCTGAAACACCAGCGCATTAATCGGTATGAACTTTTCGTTCCTGTGAGACAACGTCTTAAGCACCCGGTAATCTTCGCCCATCACCTGTGCAATACGTGCCCCAATAAACACCATTGCACTTATCGTGGAAATCATAAGCACAGCAATAAGAATAGATAACACATCCGCAGCGGCCGGTCCAAGCATATTTTCAGCTGCCAGAAATCCAATCTCAACTTTACCCGCCAGTTCCGGCAACGGAACCATCAACAAAAACACATAGTTCAGCAGGGCATATAGTACCATTACCAAAAGGGTGGCTATAAGCAGGGCCAACGGAAGATTACGCTGTGGATTTTTGATTTCACCCACAATATACACCGCTGCATTCCACCCGGTATATGCATAGGATACATAGACGAGTGAAACCGCAAAAAATGGTGATGCCAGTGCAGCCAGGTCCGAGTAGTCAGGGATAAGGCTGATAGGCTGGGGATCCGAAGCCCAAAAGCCCAGTACAATAAACAGCACAACAACCGCAACCTTGACAATCGTAGATCCATTTTGCAAATAATTCCCCCAGCGTATACTGACTCCATGCACCAGTGTTATAAGCAGGACAGCGACTGCACCGGTATGGGTTATTGAAACAGATGGGAAAACGGCATGTGTATATTCACCGAGTGCAATTGCGGCAAGAGCGGTGGGGGCAGCAAAACCGGCCGTCAGTGAAACCCATCCCGATAAAAATCCTATTGAGGGATGATAAATTTCCGAGAGCAGGTGATATTCACCTCCAGACCGTGGAAGAGCAGTCCCAAGCTCACCATACGAAAGTGCACCGGCCAAGGCTATAATTCCACCTACAATCCAGAGCATAATCAGGGCAAAAATGGATTTTATACCCGCCACCTGGAATCCAAGTGTCGTAAAAATGCCGGTACCAATCATATTGGCAACCGCCATGGAGATAGCCGTAAACAAGCCTACGGTTTTTTGGGTATCAGAAGAATAAGCCATGCATTTTCAGATCAAAAGACAAGATACTTTTCAACCACAGTTTTGGTTTTTGAAGCAACCCCTGCCAACGAATACAACTGTTATAGCAAATAATGTTGATATCAGTAATTAAATGTCACTTTAGTGAAATAATAAGCCCCGCTAAAGCCTTGTTGAGAGGGAGGATATTTAAATACTCCAAAATAACTGTTTGGCATCAGGTGCTCATCAGGATATACATCGAACACATTATTGGCACCGGCAGTAAGATCGACACCTTCAAATACTTCATAGGTTAGACTGACGTCGGTCACAAATTTCGGACTATAGGTTTGAGCCAAGCCAAAGGCGCCACCGGTCTGCAGGCTTACTTCTCCGAATCGCACTCCACGCACCATAGCCGAAAACCGATCAGCCTCGTACTGCAGGGTAGCAGTAAATTTTGTTTTTGGACTTCCTTCTTCAAGCTGTAGGCGATCCCACGGTTGCAGGTATAGATTGGCTTGATCTTCCAGCTGAGGAGATGTTTCAACGGCACCCTGTACCTCAACCTCATTCAGATTGCCGGCAAGTGAAACAGTGAGCCGGCTTGCACTGGTTAAAGGTTGGTTATAGGTAGCTACGATATCTGCCCCACGGGTTCGCGTGTCAATAGCATTAGTGAAAAAGTTGGCCGCCTGTACACCAAACTCACGGAACTCATCGGCTATACCTGCCGGCAATTCACTAACATTAAAATTACTGGTTAGAATAATGCGATCATCCACATCAATTTGATAGAAATCAGCTGTTAAACTCAGATTTTGAACCGGGCGCAGGGTGAACCCTACACTATAATTGGTTGAGGTTTCCTCATGCAGCTCCGGAATACCCAATAACTCTGCAGGACGGCTATCGTTGCTGAAGGTTCCGATCTGCACAAGTCGGTTGTTATCGTTAAAATCTGTAGTCACTTTGTTGTATGAAGCCTGGTGCAATGAAGGAGCCCGAAACCCGGTATTGACTGCACCACGCAACACAAACAGATCACTAAACAAGTAACGAGCTGAAAGTTTTCCATTTAGAGTATTTCCAAAATCACTGTATCGTTCAAACCGGGAGGCTACCGTTACAAGCAGCTCAGGTGTTAAATTTACCTCTACATCGGCAAATGCGGCAATATTTGTACGATCCGTATCCACTTCATCGGATGGACGAAATCCGGGATACCCCTGCGAGCCGGCCGGGCGACCCAGCGTATCTACCTGTCCTACTACCACACCGTTAGCCACGCTATCGGCGATACCATAATTCCGCCACGATGCCTCATCACCGGTATTTATACCGTAAGAATCAACCCGAAATTCCGATCCAAACGCCACATTGATACCGGAAAGAGCTTCGTCAAAAAGTCGTGAGACGGTCAGTCCCGTTACATTCTGGCTGAAGAAAAATCCACCTACGTCAAATGCCGTAGGTGAGGATGCCCCCATGCTCGCATTTACGCTGTTCACTACGCGGAAGTCAAACCGGTTGCTGCCATAGCTGTTGCTAAAATCCAGGTTCCATCCTCCTACTTTACCACGAATCCCGGCCGTAAATGAGCGATCGGTAATCGATGACTTTGTCAACGGCTGAAAACCATGCGGATAAATAGCGGATACATTCCCGGCATCCACAGGGAGGCGTCTGAAGGGATACCCGGTTCCCTGTTTGTTGCTTAATCCGCCAAAAGAATATACCTCGGTCCCCTGTTCATCAATGGGAACAGCCATATTGAAAAAAGTTGAGGCAATTTCCATGGCGGGTTCACCAATATGGAATTTAAAATCGTCCCTTGTCTTCCCGTTTTGTTCAATAATGGCGTTATCCTGAGCCCTTGCCTGTTCAGGCTCACTATCAAATGGGTAAGCAAAACCCGGCGTATAAACGTGTAGAGCATGGTCTCCGGTTCTGTTGGTGCTTTCCCGGTTGGTAAAAGAGCCGGTTAAATTCAGGTAGCCTTCATCTCCAAGTTCAAAGCCATAATTAGCGTTTATCTTGGCAGTCTCCCCATCTCCCTCTTTATGAATACCGGTGGTAGCACTGGCGGTAAAGCCCCCGGTATCCTTTTTGAGGATAATGTTAATAACACCGGCAATGGCATCGGAACCGTACTGTGCGGAGGCTCCATCCCGCAATACCTCAATACGTTCAATGGCGGCAGTAGGAATTACCGACAGGTCGGTACCTACTGACCCTCTGCCACCTCCGAGCAGGTTAACAAGAGAGCTGGTATGACGACGCTTGCCGTTAACCAGCACGAGCAGCTGATCCGGCCCCATACCGCGCAAGGAAGCTGGTGCAATATGCTCTGATTCATCGGCACTCGACTGTCGGTTGGATTGGAAGGATGGCGCTACATAGGTCAGCAATTGGTTTAAATCGACTTGTGGAGATTCGATGTCAAGTTCCTGCATCGTAATGACGTCGACGGGGACAGCCGATTCAAGCTTACTTCGCCCACCCGTACGGGTACCGGTA
>JBEPXS010000046.1:0-13237 GCA_041641755.1 Balneolaceae bacterium | reverse complement strand
AATGTGCGAGAAATTGAGTATTAAAGTGTGCGAAAAACACTTATTGCCAAGAAGTTTTATTATTTGTAAAGTGAAATAGTTCGGGTAGAAAAAATAAGACTTGTATATCCTCGGTGTTCATAATCTGCAAAAAGAGCCGTATCACTAAATTTTATCCATATTTAGATTAGTACATGTCTGAGTCCGAAAATATTTTAAAGTATGTTACTGCAATTCTGCTGACAGTATTTGTATCAAATTGTTCAAAACAGAGTGCTGAACTACGATGGCAACAAGAGGAAGGATACCAGTGGGCCGAACTTTCCGGAATTTCCCGGGGAAGCAACATCGGATTCCAAAAAATGGATCCATCCGATACCGGTATTCGATTTAAAAATAATCTTCCGGAAAACGATATTGTCGAAAACAGAAACTACCTAAACGGTTCCGGAGTAGCAGCAGGCGATGTAAATGGAGATGGGCTAACCGACCTGTACTTTGCACAATTGAATGGCCCAAATAAACTCTATGAAAATTTGGGTAATTTCAGGTTTCGGGATGTCACTGATAGTGCCGGGATTGCTCACCAGGGATATTATTCCACCGGCTCCGTTTTTGCTGATGTGGATGGAGATACAGATCTGGATCTGATTGTCACCTCGATGTCTAAGGACAACGTACTCTATATCAACAGTGGGAAAGGGAGATTCACAAAAAAAGACGACAGCTGATTAGGAGAAAGTCATGGCAGCACAACAGCAGCACTGGCAGACATCGACGGCGATGGAGATCTGGATCTCTATATTACCAATTATAAGCGAAAGTCTGCCAAAGACCTTTTCAGCTTTAAGGAACTAAGCTGGGAAAATACTGTCCAGAAACAAGGCAACAGCTATCAACTCGTATCCCCCTATGACGAACATTACAAAATTATTTATGGGGAAGATGGGCCCACAAAACGCGAATATGGTAAAAAAGATGAGCTGTATATCAATAATGGAGACGGCACTTTCCAAAAAAATTCGAAACCGGATACCGTATTCCGTGATCATAATGGTAACCCTGAAGGACTAAGCCGAGACTGGGGACTAACAGCCAAATTCCATGACCTTAACGGAGACCACCTGCCAGATCTTTATGTCTGTAATGATTTTTGGACCCCCGACCGGGTATGGATCAACCAGGGGGATGGCACCTTTCGATCTATTGATCCCCTCGCTATTCGTAGCTATAGCTTTTCCTCAATGGGGGTGGACTTCTCCGATATTAACCGCGACGGCACTACTGACTTTTTTGTAACCGAAATGCTGAGTCAAAATCATCAGCGGCGCATGCGTCAGCTGGCTTCTTTTTCACCGGTCTCCCGTCCCATTGGGGAGATCGAGAATCAACCCCAGTATATGCGCAACACCCTTTATCTGGGACGCAAAGATCATACCTTTGCAGAAATTGCCCAGTACAGTGGAGTCGAAGCCAGCGAATGGTCATGGGCTACCAACTTCATGGACATTGACCTGGATGGATATGAAGACCTAATTATTAATACGGGAAATGCATATGACGTGCTCGATCTGGATACCCAGGAGTCACTGAATCAGCAATACTTCAAAAATGAGGAAGCCATGCGAGGCTATATATTGGAGTACCCTCCACTGCGCCTTCAGAACAAAATTTTCAAGAACAATCAGGACCTTACATTTAACGAAAGAAGCATCGATTGGGGTTTTGAGGATGAGGATATTTCACATGGCCTGGCGACGGCTGATCTCGATAACGATGGTGATCTTGACCTTGCCAGTAACCGGCTTAATGAAAACGCCGCCATTTTTCAAAATAACAGTTCGGCTCCCCGTATTGCTGTAAGGTTAAGGGGGAAAAAGCCCAATACACAGGGCATTGGTGCAAAAATAACGCTGAAAGGCGGCCCTGTCTCCCAAACTAAAGAAGTGAGTTCAGGTGGAAACTACCTTTCCGGATCAGAAGCTCTCACCGTTTTTGCTGCTACAGAAAATGAGCATCATCAAATCATCGTTGTCTGGTCGAAAGAATCTAAAACAGTCATTGATTCGGTGATCGCCAACAGGATTTATGAGATTCAACAAGCAGGTACCCAGCCAGTTAAAAGGGATACAGATAACGGCACTCCGAAAAATTCTGATCCCCTTTTCCGGGATATCTCACAGCAGTTAAATCATACTCACCACGAGGAACCGTACGACGAAGATAAGCTCCAGCCGCTGCTACCTCTGAAGTTGAGCCGGCTGGGTCCGGGCCTCTCCTGGATAGATTTTGACCGGGATGCAGACGACGATCTGTTTATTGCAACGGGGCGCGGAGGAGAAACGGGAATCTACGAAAACAATGGAAGTGGAACTTTTACTGAGCGTAGACTGGGTCCAGTTTCAGATAAAGCACCGGGCGATCAGTCCACGATTCTGGGACTCCCTTATGAGAATCAAACTTCTATCGTGGTCGGAAGTGCCAATTATGAACAGGAGAAAGCCTCGGTCCCTTCCGCCTATCACTATTCATTGAATCAAAATAAGATCAGCCAACAACAGGCTATTGAGGGAATATTTTCGACTACCGGTCCGATGTCGGCGGCTGATTACTCTGGCGATGGGGCTCCGGATCTGTTTATCGGGGGGCGTGTAGTACCGGATCATTACCCGATCAGCGCTACATCAAGGGTTCTAAAATATCAAAACGGAAAGCTGGTGGAAGATCAGGCAAATTCCAAAACTTTCGAAAATATTGGGTTGGTAACCGGTTCTGTTTTCACTGACTTTGATCTCGACGGTGACCAAGACCTGTTGATCAGTACCGAGTGGGGGGGGCTCAAACTTTATAGAAATAACGAAGGACGGTTTAATGAAGTAACAGGTGAAGTGGGGTTGGACCAGTATCTGGGTTGGTGGAATGGTGTTACTACAGGTGACTTCAATAATGACGGACGTCCGGACATTGTAGCCACAAACTGGGGACTCAACAGCAATTACCAGATGGATACCGAAAACCCGCTTAAAATGTACTATGCTGATTTTGACGACGACCAGCAGCTAGATATTCTGGAAACATACTACAATACTGAGCTCGATTCATATGTACCCCGCCGTCGCCTTTACGAACTTTATGAATCTATCAAAAGCATCGCCGGCAATGTTCGGTCTCATGAAGATTTTGCCGGTTCTTCGCTGGCCAGAATTCTCAAGGCTAATCCACGCTCAATCTCTTCCAGGGAAATAAATACACTCTCTCATACCCTGTTTTTAAATAAAGGAGACCACTTTGAGCCTCAACCCCTTCCTACAGTGGCCCAATTTACATCCGCCTTTTATGCGGGGGTGGCAGATTTTAATAATGACGGTAACGAGGATCTCTTCCTAAGTCAAAATTTTTTCGCTCTTCCTACGCTTATTTCCCGCCTCGATGCCGGTCGCGGTCTCCTTCTAAAAGGTGATGGTGAGGGTAACCTTACGCCAGTATCCGGGACTGAGTCAGGGTTAAAAGTATATGGAGAACAACGGGGAGCTGCCCTTAGTGATTTTAACAGTGACGGCAAAACAGATCTGGCTGTATCCCAAAATGGAGCGAATACCAAACTCTTCGTAAATCAGACAAAAAAAGCAGGGATTATAGTTCGTTTGGATGGTCCACCAAACAACCCTTCCGGAATCGGGTCCAGCCTGCGAATAGTCTATCAAGACGGTTCCAAAGGTCCAAGACGGGAAATTCAGGCCGGCTCGGGTTATTGGTCCCAAAACAGTGCTGTTCAAGTACTGGGATACTCACAAACTCCGGTAAAAGTTGAAGTGACCTGGTTTGACGGCAAAATTGAAACCTACGAAATCAGTGAAATAACCGAACCTCTTTCTCCCTCCTATCAATAGCAGAGAATTAACCATTTAAAATTAGATGGTTATCCATTTTTTGATGTTTCAATAACCAAACCGTTTATCTGCTGATGCTGTCTCTTGGTATACACTAAAATATTTTTTGAAAAGTCCGTAAGTCATTTAACTTACTAAGTGTACTAAAAACACTTAATAACAGTAGGGGACTTTGCCAAACCGCAATTCAGGAAGTTTATCATGTCTGTAATCAGTTCGCATCAAGGTTTAAAGATATTAGGTGCCGGAATTCTATCCTTTATCATACTATTCCATGTTTCCTGCTCTCCTCAGCAGGAGTCGAAGCCTTCAAAGTTTAAAATTCAACCGGAGGATAATATCATTTCGGTCCAACAGTTTGATCTGAGTAATGTACGCCTTTTGGACAGTCCTTTTAAAGCAGCGATGAAGCGTGATGGAGAGTATCTCTTAAGTCTTGAGCCAGCACGACTTTTGGCACCATATCTTGAGGAAGCGGGACTCAATCCCAAAGCTGAACACTACGGGGGGTGGGAATCGACTGGTCTGGATGGTCATTCACTTGGCCATTACATAACCGCCTGCTCAATGATGTTTGCAGCAGGTGGCGGCGACCAATTTCAGCAACGTGTTGATACAATTGTTTCGGAACTGGAACGAGCTCAAAATGCCATCGGTACCGGATATATCGGGGGCGTTCCCAACGGGCAAAAAGTTTTTAATGAGATAAGCAATGGTAATATCGATTCCCATCCCTTTGAACTAAACGGCGAATGGGTACCGTGGTATAACCTGCATAAACTCTTTGCGGGGCTCCGCGATGCATACCTATACACTAATAATGAGACGGCCCTTCAGGTTTTGACCAAACTCTCCGACTGGGCGGTCGAAACACTGGAACCCCTCTCGGAAGAGCAATTTGATGAGATGATAATTGCAGAATTTGGCGGCATGAATGAAGTACTTGCAGATGTGTATGCTATAACCGGTGGGCAGAAATATTTAGAACTTGCAAAACGATTTAATGATGAGCGTATTTTCGATCCCTTGAAAAAAAGGGAGGATAAACTGGCGGGCCTTCATGCAAACACACAGATTCCAAAAGTTATCGGGGCCGCCCGCGAATATGAACTGACGGGCTCAGACTCTCTCAAACAGGTTGCTACTTTTTTCTGGAATACTGTTATCAACAACCGTACCTATGTGAACGGTGGGAACAGCTTGGATGAACATTTTGGAGAGCTTGGTGAATTACATGAACGGCTTGGTAAAACCACCTCAGAATCTTGCAATACCTATAATATGCTTAAGCTAACCGAGCACCTTATGAAGTGGGACCCGACCAATCTTGCCTATGCTGATTATTACGAACGAGCCCTCTACAATCACATTCTGGCATCGCAAGACCCAAAAACAGGTAGAGTTTGTTATTTCATGCCGCTCTCTTCAGGCCACTTTAAAACCTTCAGTAGTCCCGAAAATTCTTTCTGGTGCTGTGTTGGATCGGGTATGGAAAACCATACCAAGTATGGCAAGAATATCTATCTGCATAACGCTTCGGATCTTATTGTGAATCTGTTTATACCCTCCGAGGTTCAGTGGGAATCTAAAGGGATAACTTTACGTCAGGTGACGGAATTTCCGGAAAACGAATCGACCACCCTCACCGTGCAGGCGGATAATCCAACTCAGTTTAACATGAAAATCCGGAAACCAAGCTGGACTACGGATGAATTTGCTGTCTCTGTCAACGGTGAACCCATAGATGTTTCTGACCCTCAAAACTATGTGGAATTGAACCGTGAATGGCAAGACGGCGACCAAGTCGAGGTTGTCCTGCCGATGGATCTGCATCTGGAATCTTTCCCTGATAGTAATCAGCAGAAAGCAATCATGTACGGTCCAGTTCTTCTGGCTGGTAAACTGGGGTCCGAGGGCATGGATGGACAAATTCCCTATGCCGGTTTTGAGGGATTTGACGGACGCTGGGATCACCGTCGATATCTTGATCTGCCGGTTGTTGACGTTCCCACATTAAACCCTTCCCGGGAAGAACCTATTTCAAACTGGGTTGTTCCGGTTGAGGATTCCTCTCTGCTTTTCAAAACAAAAGGGGTAGGGCAACCACAAGATGTAGAACTGGCTCCTTATTACCAGATTAATCATCAACGATATGCGATTTACTGGAATATTGGAAATAAAGATAATTAGATGGTGATGGATAGAAGAATTCAAGCAGAACCAGTTTGCTGAATTTTATCTCATTTTTGGTCGTCCAGATTTAGAAATATCAATGTAGGGGAATAGGGACTAAACGCTCAGCATCAGTAACTGTAACAGGGAAAGGTATATCATGGACACTTCAAATAAGCTTTGTTTCTCTTCAATAATAGGATTATTGGGACTTTTACTTCTCTATTCAGTACCAAATTTACAAGCTCAGGAAAATCCTGAGAAAATACTCTCGACCACAGTTGAGGCAGAAATCGATGTTTCCGAAACCGGGTCTAAAATTGACACCCTTCTCTACGGCCATTTCATAGAAAATCTTTCTAACTGGTTTGAAGGGGGACTCTGGGCTGAAATGCTGGGCGACCGCAAATTCTTTTATCCTGTCAATAACAAGGAGAAACTGGATCCCCCAAACAGCCGGGACTGGATACTCGGTCAATGGCGTCCTTATGGGCCAGAAAGTGCGGTTATTATGGATTCCGACAAGTCTTATGTCGGAGAACACTCTCCCCGAGTGAACGTGTTGCATAACGCCAGACGAGGTATTCAACAGTCGGGACTACCGCTGGAGAGTGGTAAACAGTATGAAGGCAGAGTGATCCTGGCAGCCACCACCTCCGTGGCTGATACACCCGGTCCTTCAGTACAAGTAAGCCTGGTTTGGGGCGAAGGGTCAAATGAACGCCAGAGCCTTACCATCGATACGCTTTCGTCTGACTATGAAAAATATCACTTTAGTATTAGCTCCGGAGCTAATACCAAAAACGGCCGCATCGAGATTACAGGAACAGGGACTGGTTCATTCCTGGTCGGGGCCGTATCACTCATGCCGGCTAACAATATCAAAGGATTCCGTCCTGATCTGTTGGAGCTGCTCAGGGAGATGAATGTGACCATGCTTCGCTGGGGAGGTAATTTTTCTGCAGGTTATGAGTGGAGAGATGGCATCGGAGACCGTGACAAGCGTCCTCCGAAATACGATTACGCCTGGGATGCGGTGGAACAAAATGACATGGGTACGTTCGAATTCCTCGCACTGAATCGACTAATTGGCTCCGAACCCAATATCGGTGTAAATGCCGGATTCGGTGATGCGTATTCAGCCGGACAATGGGTGGAATATGTAAACGGTTCAAAAGATACGCCAATGGGCAAGCTGCGGGCACGGCACGGTCATCCCAAACCGTTTGATGTAACCTGGTGGGGCATTGGTAACGAGATGTACGGGGAATGGCAGCTCGGTCATATGTCGCTGGAACACTACACGATTAAGCACAATATGTTAGCCAAACGGATGCGAGCCGCAGATTCCGATATCATCCTGGTGGCCTCCGGGGCATCTCCCTATGAGATGAGCATGACCTCCCGCCACTGGACGCCTCCCCTGCCCGCAGAACTTCCGTTCCAATTCGGTACTCCTCAGGACTGGTCGGGGGGACTTTTGGAGAACTCTGCTCCCTATTTTGATTACCTGGCCGAGCATTTCTATCCAGAACCCGAACAAATTTTTGATGTTGAAAAACAGGGATTAGTCGAGGTAAATGATCCACTGGTAGATCGTAATCGCAGAGGTGCCAATCGTGTGCAGACAACGGTGGAAGCCTGGGAGATTTATAATCAACGCTTTCCCTGGCTCCGCAGCAGTGATAAAAAAATTGTGTTGGATGAATGGGTTAGTGGAAGTCGTGGGCTGGAGGGAGCACTGGGAACTGCTACCGTACTCAACAAAATATTCAGGCATACCGATATTTTCAAAATGTCAGCATATACCTGCGCTCCCTGTGCCCTGACGTATACAGGTACCGAATCCGCAATGGAAGGAATCGGGTTGGTCTTCAAACTTTATTCCACGCACTTTGCCCGTATTCCCATTCAGGTGAGAGGAGATAAACCTCAAAAAGAGGTCCGCGGTACGGTAGGTGTGGATAAGCCAAAAGAGACTTCCGGCAGTGATACTTATCCCCTGGATGTAATGGCATCCGTCAGCGAGGATCGCAAAACATTGACGATTACGGCTGTAAACCCAACTCACTCTGAACAGAACCTGGACCTTTCAATAAGTGGAGGAACGATAACCGGTGAAGGTTCCCATTGGATCATTACCGGCCCAGGTATTGAAGCCCAAAACCAGGCGGGCGAATCATTACCAGTTACACTTGAAAAATCCGGATCGATACAAAGTACTGCAGCGATATCGGTAGCCCCGATCAGTATCAATCTTTACAAATTCAGCCTTGAGTAATCTCTCTTCTATAATATCTGACAAGCATAATATATGATTCGCTTTTTTGTACTGTCTACGATTAGTATTCTCCTGGTCACCACATCAATATACAGCCAATACTCAACCGTAAATCGGGTACAGCAGACCGAATTGCTCCACTGAGCATCAACATGTATACCTTTGAAATTTAAATAATGAGGATTTTATGGTACGACTAACTTTAGGCAAAACTCTTTATCTATGTCTATTATTACTTTACATGGGAGTGTTTACCTCTTGTACTACACAAAAGAAAACGGATATACCCCAGATTAAAACACTCTATGCACCACCGCCAAATGCGCCGGCTGTAGGAGCAATGTATCCGCGAGTACTGCAGATAAAACATCATGAGGGTGCCGAAGGTAATCTGTTGGCAACATTTGAACATTACATGCACCGGGAGCCTTCGTTTCCAATATATCGCAGCACCGATAATGGAGAGACCTGGCATCTGTATTCCGAAGTGGAAGATACTCACAATGAGTGGGGCATGCGTTATCAGCCGCACTTGTTTGAGCTACCTCAACAAGTCGGTGAATTTCCGGCGGGTACTATTTTCTGTTCCGGTAATTCCATACCGGACGATCGCTCGGCTACCGAGCTTCTGGTCTATTACAGTACAGACGGTGGTAAAAGCTGGGAATTCCTGAGTTCCATAGTCAAAGGCGGTCGGGCAATTTACGATCCTGAACTAGCGGAGACACCAGTATGGGAACCGTTCCTTGGACTGGACAACTCCGGCCGACTTGTTGCCTACTACTCCGATGAGCGCTATCATGACGAAGGATACAACCAGCTGCTGGCTCACAAGGTTTCCGAGGATGGCGGCAAGACCTGGGGTGATGATGTGTTTGATGTAGCTGTTCCCGATGGAAAGACCCGACCGGGCATGTCCGTAATAACCCGCCTGCCCAATGGAAAGTATATGCTAATTTTTGAAATCGTTGGCAGGGAAGGTTACCCGGTCCACTATAAATTATCCAGCGACGGTCTGGATTGGGGGGACCCTGAGGATCTAGGAACACGTATAGAAAATGAAGAGGGACATTTCCTCCGCTCCACTCCTTATGTTGAATGGACACCACACGGAGGTAATAACGGGACAATTATCGCTTCCGGAATGGGCATAAATATCGATGGTGAACTCGTCGGCAATGGGTACATGATAAACCGTAATCTTGGAAAAGGGACATGGACTCATATAGAAGCCCCAATAAAATATGATGCCGGAACTCCGGGTGGATACAGCCAAACTATGTTACCGATTGGAGAAAAGGGGGGCACCATTCTGCAGCTCGTTCCGGTTCCAAATGGTAATGATAATCACGCGGATATCAGGTATGCTAAATTTAATCTCTCATTCTAGATAATCTGAATAGTCAGTAACTGAGTCCCAATATTAGACTTGAGAAGGTTAAAATTTCCGGACCATATTTAAGATAATCCAGATCTTAGTCTTTTGACTATTTCAACCAGCTGGATATAAAATCTCATAACCGAATGTTCCGGGTACAAATTCGACTGTTTGTTGTGTTCCGTCGAACCATACAATTTCGATAAATTCAGGTTCACTTTTATAACCCATAACCTGTACAGCACTGTTTTGAGACCAGTAGCCTGATCCGGCCTGAACCTCTCGCATCGGTCCTTTTGTATCATTCTCATAGACCAGACGTATACTTGAACCGATTCCCGTTTTATTATTATCGGGGCCGACAAGACGGATTGATATTCCCCGTTTTTTGGTCCGGTTAACATAAATTTTTGTAGCGGTATCATTTTGACTAA
Organism: Balneolaceae bacterium; assembly: GCA_041641755.1. GTDB lineage: Bacteria > Bacteroidota > Rhodothermia > Balneolales > Balneolaceae > JAMQKA01. The sequence continues at coordinate 3,103 of JBEPXS010000046.1, read as the reverse complement.
CGGCTAAATCTATCTTCCCATCGTTGTTGAAGTCGCTTAGCGCTGCCCCCCGCTGTTGCCCATACACCTCGATACCACTAGCCCGGGCCGGAACAGAATCAAAGTTTCCGTCACCCCGCCCTTTTAACCACATCCCCCGACCGCCATCCAATCGTGGAAACTCTGCAGGGAACTCAAAAAAGTTTTGGGACAGAAACAGATCCTCATTACCGTCATTATTAAAATCGGAAACCCCGGCGTAAAAGGAGGAGCTATATTGAGTTTCTCTGGGCAAGGGCCGAGCTTCAAACCGGTCGCCACGGTTAATAAATAAAGTGTGCCTCAGGGTATTAATCTGTTTGGAGGGTATATTTTGAAGATTGGTCTGAAGGAGTTCCTGCAGCGTGGCATCGGCGAATTCCTGGTTGGAACCCACTTCCGAAAGCATCGTGCTGGCAATTGGCTGATACGCCTGCATTTGTCGCCTGGGGACGTATGCACTGCTTACAGGATCAAAATAGGAATCAATGATGTCGGCCCGGCCGTCACGGTTAAAATCCTCATAAAACAGGATCAGAGGAAAACCGGAATCCAGCTGATATGGACTGTTTAGACCTAGATTGGTTGCAACTATATCGGGATGCCCGTCATTATTAAAATCACCGGTGGTAAGTCCACTCCACCAGCCATTGAATTTATCCAGACCATATTGACTGCTCACATCAGTAAAAACGCCATTTTCATTTTGAAAAAGCAGGATGGAATCCCACTCCCGGCTTAATATAAGATCCGGATCACCATCACTATCAAAATCAGAAAAAACGGCACTTGTAATCAATCCAATGGAATTCAGACTTGAGGCATTTTCATCATCATGGATAAATTGACCATTCTCGTTCTTGAATAATCTTGAAGTGGCATCCATAGGGTAGTGTGCGGGTACAAATCGTCCCCCAACGAACAGATCAAGGTCGCCATCCGCATCGTAATCTGCTGCAGCCATTGGACCAGTGGTTGAAAATTCCCCGGGAATATTCTGCAATTCGCTGACCGTTTCCCCTTCAACAGAAAAATTATGTGCAGAAGGAGCTTTTAAATTATCAGTCTCATAATTTGCTTTACCTACCAACAGTTTAAATTTATCCCCCTCTGGCCAGCCCAGTACTGTTGTCTGATCTGAAGAACTTTGCCGGGTTATCTCTGCCAATGCGAGAGGAGAGAAGGATCCATCTCCTCTGTTTTCATACACGGAAAGTGAACCGCCACGACCTGAAGTTATAAAAAGATCGTCATCCTGATCTGAATCAAAATCAATCAAGGAGATACCGGGACCCAGCCGGCTCAGTCGAATCGGCAGCAGCGGTTGAATACTGAAATCGTTAAATGGTGCTTCATGATGTTGGTGATTGATCCGATCTGAGACATCCTCAAAAATAGTCGTTTTGTCCGATTCATTAGTTTGATTCGTTCCGGCCTGTAATGAAGTAGCTGACTCATCTATTTCATAAATTCGGTTTGCTGCAACGCTGTCTATATGCGTTCGGTTACCATTAGGCCAGGTAACGGTTATTTCATGGGATTTGGACTCAGCAGTAGCGGCAAAAATCACATAGGGATCGGAACCGGAAAGATAATCTCCGCCAGATACCAGCTGTCTGCTTTGAGGAGCCGGCCCACCGACAAGCTTTACTTCGGCTCCAATGCCGGTAGTATTGGGTGGATTACCACGCAGGCGGACTGCAATTCTGGGTTTGTTAGTACTATTTTCATAGATCCCGGCTTCCGATTTAAACCTGCTTTTTACCAGATCCAGATCACCATCATTGTCGAAGTCTGCCGTTGCCAGGCCATACGATACATCTCTTTCACTAAAACCCCACTCCTCACTTCTTTCTGTAAATGTAAGATCACCGTTATTTTTAAAAATCTTATTCACCAGATTCAACTCAGGCGCTTCATCAAGGTTCACAGCTCCTTTGTCCCTGTTCCTGTCCTCAAAGTAATCCATGTCGATGGAGTCATAAGCAAATCCTGTGTTAATAATAAGATCCTCGTGACCATCCAGATCCACATCCAAAAAGTGCGTTGCCCAGGACCATTCCGATGCCTCCAGCCCACTAAAATATGCTATCTCTGAAAATGCATTGCCGCCGCGGTTCAGATACAACGAATTGCGCATATACTGCGGCTGGTAATCAATCTTTCTTATTTTTGAGGTTTTTATCTCAGTTGAAACCTGCTGCTTGGCCCTTCTCTGATGAATTTGACTCAACATTTCTGTTACAAAAAGATCCTGATACCCGTCTTTGTTGATATCGGACATTGCCACTCCCATAGAAGAATAACTGAAATTTCGAATGGCCAAGTCATCCATCTCTCTGAAACGTCCATTCCCCTGGTTGATCCACACACGGTCGGGGCCGAAATAATCATTACAAACATACAGGTCCGGCAGACGGTCACCATTGATATCCTGAAAAAGGGCCGTCAGGCTCCATTCAGGTTTCAGATTTACCGGGTTCCCTTCGGTATCCATAAAACGTCCCTCCTCATTTGTTACCTCCCTGAATTGACCTTCGCCCTCGTTTAGAAAAAGCTTGTTCTTTTCCCCGATTTCACCCAGTTGCGGTGACTGTCCCTCTCGATTAATAATCTCAAAGTACTCATCAAATGGTTCTTTAAGATTATACCTGGATTCACCGGATGATGAATTTTGACCGGCTTTTTCAGTAATATTACCGCTCTGAAGTTCCTCTCGGGAAAAGATATCGTACACTCTCTTCTTCTTGTTATTGGCTATAAACAGGTCCAGGTCACCATCACTATCTATGTCTCCCATCGTTAAGGTTGATCCACCGTTTCCTCCTCCCAAACCGCTGTTTTCAACCCGGGTAAATACTCCTGATCCGTCATTCAGGTATACGCCTATTGTACCTTCCATGGTATTAACCAACAGATCCGGATCGTTGTCTCCATCGATATCCGCAAAAAGCACACCGGTACTGTAATGGCCTTCGTGGGATGCACCCGCTTTTTCAGTGATATCCACAAACTCAAAATTTCCGGTATTTCGGTACAGTTTATTAGGTCCGTTGAGCTGGGCAAGATAGAGGTCAACCAGACC
>JBEPXS010000045.1:0-13260 GCA_041641755.1 Balneolaceae bacterium | reverse complement strand
AGTCATAACACAAGACGACCGAACTACTATCGGTAATCCTCATCCTGATTTTACCATGGGTATGACTAATACGGTACGGTACAAAAACTTTGATTTTTCGCTCACCCTTAGTGCTTCCTACGGTAACGATATTATCCGTCTCGAAGAGCAATACCTGACTAACCTGGATGGGGTTTTTAACGTGTTAGAGGGCTTGAAAGATCGATGGAAATCGCCGGAAGATCCGGGGGATGGAAAATACGGAAGCGTAGCCCAGGGTACAACCTTCCTGGAGCGTGACTGGTGGAATTCAAGATTTGTCTATGATGGTAGCAACATAACAGCCAGAAATATTACCCTCGGATATAACGTGCCTTTAAATCAAAATGCAACATTTAAGAGGCTCCGTTTATATGGGAGTGTGCAAAACGCCTTCATTATAACAAGCTACCCAGGTCCGAATCCGGAAGTTAACACAAATGCAGATACGGAAGGTGGAGGTGGTGACACTGCATTGGGTATCGATCAGACGGCGTACCCAATTCCAAGAACCATCAGCTTCGGTGTAAATCTCAGCTTCTAACTAAATAAGAATATAAAGAGGGTATAGTCATGAAATTCAGAATTTTATTAACCGGAATATTGGTTGTCGTACTAAGCGGATGTGAAAACTTTTTAAATGTTAATCCTGAAACTGCTGTAACCCCTAACAACTTTTTCGAAACACAGTCTGATTTTGAGCAGGCTGTGAATGGAGCCTATGCTCCTCTGCAGTTGGTCTATGATACCCGTGATGTCTTCGGTACGGGGGGAGACTGGATGCTCGCGGAAATGCGTTCTGATAATACACACTTCACCTTTAATGTTGATAACAGAGGTGCTGTTACTTCAGAGAATATTGCTACCTTCCTGGTGGAAGCCAATAACTTAATTGTCGCGGATAAGTACAATAACAATTACCAGATTATATCGCGAGCTAATGAAGTTCTGGCCCAAATCGATCAGGCCGATTTTGATCAGTCGGCCAAAGACAGGCTGAAAGGGGAGACTCTTTACTTGAGGGCATTAGCCTATTTCGATCTTGTAAAGAATTTTGGTGGTGTGCCACTACACCTTGAACCGGCAGGTTCACTGGAAGAAACCTCCCTTGCAAGGTCTTCTGCCAGTGATGTTTATGACCAGATTATAACTGATGCTACATCAGCTGCAGATCTGCTGCCTTCAAAGGACAATCAACAAACCGGAAGAGCAACGGCGGGTGCCGCCTATACCTTATTGGGGGATGTTTACTTGACGCTGGAGCAGTGGTCGGATGCAGAATCCGCCTTGACTAATGTTACCAGCTATTCGCTGTTGCCTGACTATGCAAATGTATTTGATCCTGCCAATGAAGGTAACGATGAGATGATATTCGAGGTGGAGTTTTTGGCCGGTACTTCGCAAACACTGTTCAGTGTATTTCCTTATCATTTTTTGCCAAGGCTAAATGATCCCTCGGTTATTACAGGGGTATCACCAGCTCAGTTAAATGAAGGTGGCTGGAATACGCCCACTCCGGATTTGATTGCCGCATATGAGGACACGGTACAGGACGAGCGATATGCCGCTTCAATCGGTCGTTATACAGGGCCATCTCCGATTACTGGTTTTACATATGATGATACACCATACATAAAGAAATATCAGCATGATCATCCTTCGTTTGGACAGACCGAGCAAAACTGGCCCGTTTATCGTTACGCTGAAGTCCTTTTAATGATGGCTGAAGCGATCAACGAGCAGGGTGGCCGACTTGACGAGGCCGAGGGATATTTGAATGATGTACGCAATCGGGCTGGCTTAAACGATTATACAGCTTCAGGACAGGCCGATCTGCGAGATGCTATCTACCAGGAAAGACGCATCGAATTGGCTTTTGAGAACAAACGCTGGCACGATCTCGTGAGAACCGGGCGGGCTGTGGATGTTATGAATAGTTTTGGTGAAAGTGTCAAAGCTAATCCCCAGAACTACTATTACGCTCCCGGGAATGCCCCAACGGGAGCTTCTTTTAATGTAACAGAAAATAAGCTTATTTATCCAATTCCGTTCCGCGAGATAAATTTAAATCCTGATCTTGAACAAAATCCAGGATATTAAAAAGGGCCATTACTTTCCGAAGGAATGAGAATCCGGTCACAACTTGGACCGGATTCTCATGTTTCTTTATGCCGAAATAGAGATGCCCTGATTGATAAGGTTCTGGGGATAGGTGAAATTTGTATATTGATTTAACTGTATCTTTCTTGTTTTTGTGGTTTCCCGAAGACAGTATGGGATAAGGCTAAAAGTCATATGAGAAACCTTATAAAATTGCCAAATTCGTTTACAGCCTTAATTCTACTGACAATGGGGCTACTATTAATAACTGCCTCATATAGTATTGCTCAGTCTGATAATGACAAGAAGGTGGAACTAGAGGCCAGATTCAAAAATTCGCCTGACGAACCCCGCCCACGCGTATGGTGGCACTGGATGAACGGTAATATCACAAAAGAGGATATACGAGCCAACCTGGAGTGGATGCGCCATGTGGGGGTTGCCGGTTCTCCCGGCTGGAGCGAGAGCGGCGGTCCTTGGGTCAGACCTGCCGAAGGAATGAAAAAATATGTATGCACCAAGACCATGGTAGAGGCGGTAGGCCGTTCACCGGCAAGTTACCATAACCTCCCTCAAGCTCAGGTTCATTTAAGAATTTTCCTCATAATGTGGGAATTGCAGCCCATTGTCACTTCAAACGGTGGAAAAGTTGAGCTTTCCTTACTCACAGATGGGAATATTTCAATATCTTCAATCTTAGCTTACATACTATGGCGCTAAATAGTTCGGGAAAAGGGTTTTATTAAATTTTATAGAATAGAGTAGAAATGAACTTTCGAAGTATCTAAATAAATGGTAGATGTAATGAGGGATATATTTAAAACAAATCAAATAAAAACAGTTATGAAGTATCTAGTATCGGGAATGTACGCAGTTTTGTTCTTTTGTATAGTTGGATTCTGTAACCTGGGAAATGCAATAACACTGCAGGCAGATGGGACTTCAGTATATGATCTGAGGGTAGAATATTTTACGAATCCCATAGGCATTGATGATGATAAGCCGAGATTATCCTGGAAGTTGAATAGTGACCAGCGGAATACACTACAGACGGCGTACCAGGTGCAGGTTGCGGAGAATTCCGATTTCTCTAAACGGGGAATAATTTGGGATACAGGGAAAATCAGTTCCGGCAAATCAATACAGGTGAACTACGAGGGACCTGAACTTGAGTCCCGGCAGCGGTATTACTGGAGAGTTAAAGTGTGGGATAACAACGGCAATAGTTCAAGCTGGAGTGATGCCGCCTTTTGGGAGATGGGATTGTTGAATCCCGGGGAATGGCAGGCGGAATGGATTGAGCCCGGCCTGGATCAGGATACCACCAAACCGCAGCCCAGTCCGATCTTGAGACATGAATTTTCTCTGGAAGGAGAGGTAGTATCGGCACGAGCATACGTGACAAGCCACGGGGTGTACGAGATGCAGATCAATGGGAACCGGGTCGGTGACCGCTTGTTCACGCCAGGCTGGACGAGTTATCACAACCGCCTGCAGTACCAGACTTACGATATTACGGATTTACTGCAAGAAGGCTCCAATGCCGTTGGTGTAACACTGGGCGATGGCTGGTACCGGGGATACCTGGCGTGGGGTGATGCTCGCAACCATTACGGTACAAAACTGGCCTTGCTGTCACAGATTGAAGTGACCTATAAAGACGGTAGCACAGAAATAATCGAAACGAATGACAGCTGGACCGCTTCTACCGGTCCGATCCGCATGTCGGATATTTATGACGGGGAAATATACGATGCCCGTATGGAGAAAGAAGGCTGGGCTTCTCCCAGGTTTAATGATAGCGATTGGTCAGCTGTAAACATTGCTGATCATTCCAAAGAGGTATTGGTTGCCCCGGACGGTCCGCCGGTTCGCAAGATTCAGGAACTTAAGCCTGTTGAAATACTGGTGACGCCCGAAGGAGATACCGTGGCCGATATGGGCCAAAACATGGTAGGATGGACCCGCCTGAATGTGGAAGGCTCCAAGGGGGCTGAGGTCACGATACAGCACGCTGAAGTGCTGGATAAAGAGGGTAATTTTTATACAGCTAATCTGCGGGAGGCAGCTCAAGAAAATACCTACATCCTCAATGGGGAAGGTAACGAGACCTTTGAACCTCATTTTACCTTTCACGGATTTCGTTATGTGAAGATAGAGGGATATCCCGGAGAGCTTACCCGGGATGATATTACCGGTGTCGTCATTCATTCCGATATGGAACCTTCCGGTCATTTCGAGTCTTCGAATCCGCTTGTCAATCATCTCCAGCACAACATCGTATGGGGGCAAAAAGGTAATTTCGTTGATATTCCAACCGACTGTCCACAGCGTGATGAACGCCTGGGGTGGACCGGGGATATCGAAGTGTTCGCCCAGACTGCTTGTTACAATATGAATTCGGCGGGATTCCTGACGAAATGGATGAAGGACCTTGAAGCTGATCAGCTGGAGAGTGGAAGCGTGCCGCATGTCATCCCGAACGTGCTGGGAGAAGGTTCCGCCGGTGCCTCCGGTTGGGGCGATGCCGCCGTTATTGTACCATGGACGCTATACCAGGCCTATGGAGATATTGAAATCCTTAAGATGCAGTATGAAAGCATGAAGGGCTGGGTCGATTTCATGGCCAAACAATCACAGAGCGATTCTACCGAATACCTGTGGGACAACGGCTTTACCTTTGGTGATTGGCTGGCATTTACCAACGATCCCGACGGCGCGCGTTTTTATCCCGGGGCTTATACCAACACCGATCTCATATCCACCGCCTTTTTTGCGCACTCAACCGATCTCCTGCGGAAGTCCGCTGAAATTATAGGAAAGAAAAGAGATGCTAAAAAGTATGGAGAGCTGTTTGAATCCATTAAAGATGCATTCCAGCAAGAATATGTAACCTTGGGTGGTCGCGTGATGTCAGATACTCAGACCTCCTACTTGTTAGCCCTTCAGTTTGGATTATTACCGGAGGATATGGAAGCGGAAGCTGCAGCACATCTGGCGGCCAATGTAGATGATCGCGGTCACTTGACCACCGGTTTCCTGGGTACGCCTCATCTGAATCCTATACTCAGCCAGTATGGCTATTCCGGTCAGGCCTATGAACTACTGCTGCGAAAAGACTATCCATCCTGGTTGTATCCGGTAACGATGGGCGCTACCACTATCTGGGAGCGATGGGATGGTATTAAACCGGACAGTACATTTCAGACACCAGACATGAACTCTTTTAATCACTACGCTTACGGGGCTATCGGTGAATGGCTCTACAAAACGGTGGCCGGTATTAACCCGCAATCTCCCGGCTATAAAGAAATTCTGATTGAGCCTACACCTGGCGGCGGTTTCAGTCACGCACGCTCAATTAAAAATTCCATGTACGGAAGAATCGAGTCAGGCTGGAACCTCAGTGAAGAAGAATTTACTATGACGGTAGAAATTCCCGAAAATACCAAGTCTACCATTATCCTTCCTGATGCCAACCGTGAACAGGTCATGGAAAGTGGGCAAAAACTTGCCAATGCCGGCGGAATAACTCAAATAACACAGGACGGTTCCGATGTGAAGATCACAGTGGGATCGGGACGTTACAGCTTTTCGTACCCTTCTGGAACTCTTGCTTCAACATTGACGGTAGGGGAGTTCAGTGTAAAAACCCCGGTACTGCGCTTGTTGGAGAATAAACAAGCACGCGCCGTACTCCAGAAACATGTTCCGGAACTGATCGGCAGCGAGCTGTTTGACCTGGTAGAGGAAACCCCGTTGAACCAGGTTTCTCAAAATGCTCCTGACCAGCTTCCCTCTTCGAAACTTGAAGCCATTGGCGCTGATTTGAGAGAGATTAGAACAGAAGAGGATGTTTCTCTGAGTTCACAAAACAAAGTCTCAGAACTGGTCGCCAACGAACAGGCCCGAGCAATTCTCAATGATCAGATACCCGAGTTGATGGATTCGCCCTGGGTGAGCCAGATTATGGGTTTTTCACTGGAGAAAGCTGCAGTATCTCTGCCTGAAGCGTACCAAATTTCGGAAGAAACGGTCGAGCGTATTGACCAAGCGCTTAGATCGTTAAGCAGAAAATGACACTGAAGGAAACGAATAGTGGTAATTTATAATAAATAGCTTATTAAGTGTAGTTTATCCTGCTCCTATGTTTCTTTAGGTTGACTGTAGTCTTGGTGTTTCTGTTAAAACTGAATCTATTATCGACTATGCAGATCACTAGGATATACAGTGAGTTACGTTAGAACGGTACGGGAAATCATTATTCAGGTAGCCGTCGAGTCTCTGTTTGATGGAATGGCAGGATTCGGTTTTTTCTGAGTCAGTGCGAGAATGACCAAGGGAGGAATGCCGGAAAGTCCATTTTGTCCTGATGCTGAAGATATATGGCTTATAATGATTTAGGTTATATGACAGAAAATTAGTGATAACTGGAGCTGACTCTTAGAAAACTTTTAGTAGAACTCCTTGGTGAAGGTCTCTTGTTTTATGGAAGATGGTTTTGATCATTTTAATAGTGGCGAGGTATTTTGGAAATATTGACCACTTTTTTTGAGAAAGATCACCAAAAAGAATTACTTAAGCCTGGGCTTAATCCTGTTTTAATAAAAAGCCCGATTTAAAGGAGCAACCAATTTTGGGTGCTGTTTCCAAACGGGCGATGGACAAATGAAAATGTAATTATATGAAGCTCTCTCTTTTCATAACCTGTTTCAACGATACACTTTTTCCGGAGACGGGGAAGGCTACCGTTCATCTCCTGGAACGTCTGGGACACACAGTTGAATTCCCACTCGAGCAGACCTGCTGCGGGCAGATGCACTATAATACCGGTTATCATGAGGAGGCCATACCGTTGGTTCAAAAATTTGTAGATGTATTTGGGGATGCCGAAGCTATCGTTGCCCCGTCGGCCTCGTGCGTGGCAATGGTCCATGAATTTTATCATAAAGTAGCTGAACGATCTGGTGATTCCCGACTCAGAGAGCAGGTCGAAAAGCTTGTACCGCGTGTTTTTGAGCTCTCCCAATTCCTGGTAGACGAACTTGGGGTTGAGGATGTAGGAGCTTACTATCCCCACAGGGTAACATATCATCCAACCTGCCATTCACTCCGTATGCTCGAAGTGGGTGATGCCCCCCTGAAACTACTACGGAATGTACGGGGAATAGATCTTATAGAACTACCGATGGCCGAGGAGTGTTGTGGCTTTGGCGGAACCTTTGCTGTTAAAAATGCCGATACCTCCATGGCTATGTTGGGCGATAAAATTCGTCATATCAAAGATACGGAGGCCGAGGTGTGTATTGCTGCAGATAACTCGTGCCTTATGCATATTGGTGGAGCTCTGCAACGTCAGCGTGGTGGTGTAAAAACAGTTCACCTGGCTGAAATTTTGGCCTCTACTGAAACTTCTTCATAAGAAATGAATAATGCTTAGTCTTATTCAGTTAATAAATAATAGCTTCTGAATATGAGCAGCGATAAAGCTAAAACCCCGACTTTCCAGGAATCAGCAAAAGCTTACCTGGATAATACCCAGTTACGTCGGAATATTGGACACGCCACCCACACCATTCGGGATAAGAGAGAACAGGCGGTTGGAGAGATGCCGGACTGGGAAGAACTCCGCGAGGCCGGCAGTAATATCAAACAGCGGGTGATGCGTCACCTAGACAAATACCTGGTGCAGCTTGAAAAATCGGTACAACAAGCCGGGGGAGTGGTGCATTGGGCTAAAGACGGGAAAGAGGCCAACAGAATTATTCTGGACCTTGTTCAACAGAAGCAGGTGGAAGAGGTCGTCAAAGTTAAATCGATTACAACCGATGAGATCGAGCTGAACAAGGCATTGGCAAAAGAAGGGATTCAGGCTCTAGAGACGGATCTGGCTGAGCTGATTGTACAACTGGCAGAAGATGAGCCCTCACACATCCTCGTGCCTGCGATCCATAAGAACAGGGCTGAGATCCGGGAACTGTTTAAGGAAAAATTGAATCAGGACGAACTGAGTGATCGCCCGGAGGACCTGGCGGAAGCGGCACGGTTGTATCTTCGAAAGAAATTTTTAAGTGCCAAAGTGGGTATCAGTGGGGGGAACTTTGCAGTAGCAGAAACCGGGACAATATCGGTTGTGGAATCAGAGGGAAACGGAAGGATGTGTACAACCCTCCCCGACACACTCATAACGGTAATGGGGCTGGAAAAGATCATACCGACCTGGCGCGATTTTGAGGTGTTTATGCAGCTGCTTCCGCGTTCTGCCACCGCTGAGCGGATGAATCCTTACAATTCGTTTTGGACCGGTGTAACCGATGGGGATGGCCCGCAGGAGTTTCATTTGGTATTATTGGATAACGGAAGGACTAATGTTTTGGCTGATGAGGTAGGTCGGCAAACGTTGAACTGTATCCGGTGCAGTGCCTGCCTGAATGTATGCCCGGTTTATGAACGCACTGGCGGACATGCCTACAATTCTGTCTACCCTGGCCCGATAGGCGCTATTCTAACCCCCCAACTCAAAGGGCTGGAAGATGAAGGTGCTGCTTCGCTGCCGTACGCTTCGAGTTTATGCGGCGCCTGTTACGAGGTTTGCCCGGTTAAGATAAATATTCCCGAGGTGTTGGTTCATCTGCGTGGAAAAATTGTAGATGAAAAGAAAAGAAACGGTGGAATTAAACAGAAAACTAATCAGGAACATATTGGTATGAAACTGATGGCGCGGGCATTTAAAAAACGATCTCGCTACGAACGGGCACAGAAACTGGCAAGAATCGGACAGGGATTGTTTGTGAAGGATGGATCTATCTCGAACCTGCCGGGTGAGCTTGCCGGGTGGACCGCTATGCGTGATCTCAAACCGATTCCCGAACAGACATTTCGTGAATGGTGGAGGCAGCGTGATGAGTGACAGCCGAGAAAAAATATTGCAACGGGTTCGCAGCGCCCTCGAAAATGTACCGGAATCCGAGAGTCCCGGGGATGTCGATGTTAGTCGTGCCTACCGTCAGGAAGGCACCCTGACAGGTGACGAGCTGGTGACACTATTTGCCAAAAGGGTGGGAGAGTATAAGGCAACGGTTAAACGAATTAAGGAGGAAGATCTGCAATCTGCTGTTTCGGTCTCATGCCGCGAACAGGAGGTGGAAAAATTAGTAGTACCTCCGGGATTCTCAAAAAACTGGCTTCCTGACTGGATACAACCTCTGAACGATGATCCCGGAGAACCGCTGTCAAACCAGCAGTTAGACGCCTCGGATGGTGTGGTGACCACCTGCGCCCTCGCGGTGGCCCAGACGGGCACTATTGTTCTGGATGCCGGCGAAGGGCAGGGCCGCCGGGTGTTGACACTGTTACCGGACTACCACCTGTGTATCGTTCGCGAGGATCAAATAGTGGAGCTTGTCCCGGAAGCGTTCGTCCATTTCGAACAGTCGGTCAGAGACGACGGCCCTCCCATCACATTCATATCGGGTCCTTCGGCTACCTCGGATATCGAACTCAACCGGGTGGAAGGGGTCCACGGCCCCCGGCGTTTGGAGGTACTGATAATTTCATAAAATTTAAGTTAATGAAGAAGGCCGTACTTTCTAATCCAGAATGCCAGAAGAACAAGAGCATTTGTGAAAGAAGCAACATTCGGTAATTACTCACAAAAGAGTACAGTGGATATTTTCCGACCTAATTATTCTGACTTTAACTTGTAGTACTGCAATCAAAAAAGTCTTGTTACAAATAATTTGGTTGATTTTAAAAGTTGATTTAATTAATTATGATAAACAATAGTTCAATAATGAACAAATGTTCAATTTCATATTTTTAATACCCGGGGATGTAGGGTTGGCTTGCAATATAGCCGTTAACAATTAATAAAATTCGATTACCAAATAAGGGATAGCATGGCAAACAGTTTGATGGAACGTCTGAACAAGCGTTTAGACTCGATTGATGAGTATGAACGTGAACCGGTACCAGATGATAAACTTAAAGGGTGGGGTGGATTCCTTGGCATGTATGCAGGAGAGCACACAGCCGGGACTGAGTTTGTGATTGGTGCTCTGTTTGTAGCCCACGGAGTAAGTGCCGGAGACCTGATCTGGGGGTTGATCGTAGGAAATTTACTTGCTGTACTAAGCTGGGCTTTTTTGTGTGCCCCTGTTGCTGTGAAAACGAAATTAACACTCTACTGGCAGATGAAAAAAATCTGCGGAGACAAGCTGTCCACACTTTATAATATTGTAAACGCCGTGATGTTTTGCTTCCTGGCCGGTGCAATGATTGCAGTTGCCGCCACAGCTGTAGGCCTCCCTTTTGACATTGTAATGCCTGGCCTTCAAGATTGGCTGCCTACGGGTATCGGTTGGATTGTGACGGTGTTCCTTGTCGGCGCAGTAATCACTATTATTGCTATCCTGGGATACGATCAGGTAGCCAAATTTGCCAATATCAGCTTCCCCTGGATGATTTTGATATTTGTTGCGGCAGGAATCGCAGGGCTTTCCCAATTGGGGGCTACCTCAATCTCTAATGTTTGGGAGGTGGCGCAGACCGAAGTTTGGACCGGAGAAGTACAGGGAGACCGGGTGAAGTTTACTTTTTGGCATGTCGCATTCTTCGCTTGGTTTGCGAACATGGCCATGCATATAGGAATGGCCGATATGTCAATACTTCGATTTGCAAAAAGTTGGAAAATCGGTTTTTCATCAGCATTAGGAATGTACTTGGGCCATTTTGTTGCTTGGATGGCGTCTGGAATTTTAATGGCAGCTGCAATGGGTGGCAATGATACACCTGGATTTATAGCCTACAACAGTGCCGGTATCGCAGGGGCGATCTGTGTAGTGATCGCCGGCTGGACTACTGCCAATCCAACAATCTATCGTGCAGGTTTAGCTTTCCAATCGGTAACACCAAATTGGAAACGCTGGAAAGTGACGCTGGCTACGGGCCTATTTACTACAATTGTAGCCTGCTTCCCCGCCTTGGTTATGAGGCTGCTCGACTTTGTTGCACTCTATGGTCTGGTGCTGATGCCGATGGGGGCCGTTGTATTTTTGGATGTGATGCTTTTCCCCAAGATTGGACTCACCAGTAATTATGCCGAAAAAGTGGGCACTCAATTCAACTGGTCTGCGGGTTTGACCTGGTTTATCACTCTTACGCTTTGCGTACTTATCAATATCTATTTTGGTGTCGAAATATTTTTTCTAGGGTTGCCCGGATGGTTTATAGCCGTGCTGTTGTACATAGGATTGAGCAAAATGCTGCAAAAGCAGGTGTCCGAGGTACCGTCGTTTCAAACGACATAACATATTTTTAACGAAGAAATTCAAAAACACGTTATATCAAACAGATGTCATACACAACCGAAAATTTAGAAGTGAAAACGATGAAAAATGCCGAAGAAAGTACGGTGGAACACTACTTCAGAAATGTTGAAAGCAAATGGGATGATGAGATCGCTGATGATCTTGATCCCGTAGAACGACTGGTATATCGCTCTAATTTGTTGGGCAGCGATGCCTACATCAATAACACGGGGGGTGGTAACACTTCCAGCAAGCTTATGGAAGAGGACCCAATCACCGACGATGAAGTTGAAGTGCTCTGGGTGAAGGGGTCTGGTGGAGATCTGCGTACAGCCACAAAACCCAATTTTGCCTCCCTGTACCAGGATAAGCTGCTAACCCTTCAGGAAATTTATCACAGCTTTGATAATACGGGATATAAAACACCGGCAGAAGATTCAATGACCGAAATGTATCCCCACTGTACATTTAATTTGAATCCTCGTGCGCCCTCGATCGATACACCGCTGCACAGTTTTATACCATACAAGTTTGTTGATCACACCCATCCGGTGCCCGTCATCGCCATTGCCACCGCACACAACGGTGAAGAGTTGACCAATGAAATTTATGGCGACGAGGTAGAATGGGTAGACTGGATGCGTCCCGGATTCGAACTGGGCCTGAAATTACAGGATGTGGTTGAGGAAAATCCGGGTATACGCGGTATCGTACTCGGAGGACACGGACTTATTAATTGGGCAAACGATGATAAAGAATGTTATGAAACAAGCCTGGAATTGATCAATAAAGCCGCCGATTATCTTTCTGAACATGAACTGGGAGGAGATGCTTTCGGTGGAGCACGGTACGAATCATTGGAAAAAGAAGAACGGCGTGATGTGTTGGGGGACGTGTTGCCTTATATCCGTGGACAGGTTAGCCAGCAGAAAAAGTTTATCGGTACGGTGCAGGATGATCCCGTCGTCAGGCAATTTATAAATTCAGAGGATGCCCCCCGGCTCGCTGAGCTCGGCACCTCATGCCCGGATCACTTTCTGCGAACCAAAATAAAGCCTCTGTATGTAGACTGGGATCCCCAGAATGAATCAACAGAAGACCTCAAGGGAAAAGTTAAAACCGGACTTGAGGAGTATAGAAATGATTATGCAGATTACTACAACAATCATAAGGGGGAAGATTCGCCCGATATGCGTGATCCCAACCCGACGGTTATCCTGATTCCGGGATTGGGGATGATCGCCTGGGGCAAGAACAAGAGCGAATCTCGCGTAACGGCGGAATTTTATAATGCCGCTATCGGGGTGATGCGCGGGGCTGAGTCTGTTGCCGATTATACGGCTCTTCCCAAACAGGAAGCCTATGACATTGAATACTGGGCGCTGGAAGAGGCTAAGCTTCAACGCATGCCTCCTGAAGATGAACTCTCTCGACAGGTGGTAGCAGTCATCGGGGCAGGAAGTGGTATCGGTGAAGCTCTCGTTCCGCGACTCGTCGAGGAGGGAGCAACGGTCGCCGCTCTCGATCTGGATGCCAGTGCTGCCGAAGACACCGCCGAAGAGCTGCTTGAAGAGATCGGTATGGGCATTGGCGTTGCCGGTTCCGACATCAGTGGATCTGGCGATGTAATCGGACTTGGTTGTGACGTTACCGATCGTGATTCAATTCGCGATGCACTCAAGCAGATTACTATTGCGTATGGTGGTCTCGACAATGTGGCCGTTACCGCCGGTCTCTATGCCACCCCAGACAAAGAAGGCAATGTACCGGATCAGGATTGGGATCGCAGTTTTGGCGTGAACGTCAAAGGTGGATATATGGTGGCGGACGAAGC
>JBEPXS010000044.1:0-13515 GCA_041641755.1 Balneolaceae bacterium | reverse complement strand
GTCCAATAAAACCTGACTCTACCGTTTCCACCTTTTCACCATCAGCATAGATATCAAACACAAGACCGGTTTTATTAGCACTCCTGTTTAGTTCTTCATTCAAAAGCTTAATTAAAAGCCTCCCTTGTATCGAACCCTGGGGCGGGACGCTGCTGATATCACCAAGTTTCACCAACTCCCCTTCGGGCTGCCGGAGCCGAACATCATAATCAATAGATTCAAATGTTTTATTAATCACTTTAATCTCATAAATATTACTGTACCGGTCATTGGGAAGAGTCTGGTACAAGGTGCCCGGTTGCCGGAGTATCGTTGTTTCAGTATCGGGGCGCATACTCAGCAGTGTGATGAAGGTAGCCAACAGCACCAATAGTATACCGCTGTAACCCGCAACCCTAGGCGTCAGAATTTTTTTCTTACCCTCACTGATGGCATCTTCAGAGGAGTAGCGAATGAGACCGCGTGGTTTATCAATTTTATCCATAACCTCATCACAAGCATCCATACAAGCGGTACAATGCACGCATTCCATCTGGGTTCCGTTTCGGATGTCGATTCCCATCGGGCAGACACGTACACACTGTTTACAATCGATACAGTCACCGTAATTCATATCAGGATCGAGGCCCAGATCCGCCAGTGTGGCTTTGCCCCCCACATCATTACGTTCCGCAACTTTGCCACGCGGTTCTCCCCGTTTATAGTCATACATCACGTTAATGGAATTGTTATCAAGCAGTACCGATTGCATACGGCCATAAGGACAGATAAAGTGGCACACCTGTTCCCTCAGAAACGCGAATACTCCATAAAAAACAGCACTGAAAATAATAATCGAAGAAAGTCCTGCCAGATGCTGTGAAGGAGGATCCGTAACTATAGAGTGCAGCTCTTCGATCCCGATGATATATGCCAAAAACAGGTTTGAAATCAGGAATGCCAGTCCAAAAAAGATGCCATGCTTCAGACTCTTCTTCCAGATCTTGGTCCAGTTCCACGGAGCCCTGTTCAAGCGTATCTGCTGGCTTCGGTCGCCTTCAATCCAGTATTCTATTCTCCTAAAGACCATCTCCATAAAAATAGTCTGCGGGCAGGCCCAACCGCACCAAAGCCGGCCGAATACTGCCGTAAACAGAACGATAAAAATAACAATTGAGAGTGCCCCAAAAACCAACAGGTGCAGATCCTGTGGCCAGAATGCCACTCCGAAGATCACAAATTTCCGCTCCAGAATATCCAGCAATAGCAGCGGTTGACCATTAATCTTGATAAACGGACCTGAAAAAAAGAATAATAAAAGCAGAACCGCCACAATATTACGAGCCTTGTAATACCGTCCGCTGGGTTTTTTCGGAAAAATCCAGTTCCGTTTTCCCTCTTTATTAACGGTAGAGAGATGGTCGCGAAATGACTCCCGGTCGCTTTCTATGTCGTTGTCTTTTGACATTATTTGTTTAAACTACAGATGCTTTAAAAAAGTGCTTTAAAAAAATTCTGTTCTGTTTTATCAAGTTTACCCAAAAAAGAAAATAGTATCCTTGGAATTAGACTGCGCCGAACGGCTGATACCATCCGGCGAAGTAATAAAATATTATGACTCGGTGCTACTCAATGGCCCTTCCTGACACTGTTGGGCCCGGCTCTGGTCTGCAGCCTTCGCATCCGGCGGATTACTGCCCTGAATTGAGGCGATATAGCTGACCAGCTGCTGTACCTCTTCATTACTCAGCTTGGTCCCACTCCCGTAAGGTAACATGCCCTGATCCGGGTATCCGTTTATAATACTCGCGGCTATTTCTTTCGGTGTACATCCGTGAATCCAGTATTCATCCGTAAGATTGGGTCCTACCATACCCTGCCCCTGATTGCCATGGCAGGTAAAGCAAAGTTGGCCTGGATTCATATACAGCTCTTTGCCCGCCGCAATGTCTCCTTCTTCAGTACTTACCGTCCAGGTAAACTCCTCAAGCGGGTCGCCTTCCTCTTCAGGAGTACCATAGCGAGCTTCTGCGGCTGCCACTTCTTGTTGGTATTCCTCATGCTGTGTTGGTCCCCACCCGAGGACCTGGTAGTAGAGCAGGTAACCAACCGAAAAAGCTATAGTAAAATAAAACATCCACAGCCACCAAACAGGCATGTGGTTGTCGAGCTCACGGATACCGTCGTACTCGTGATCCAGTAACTTATCCTTCTCGTCTTCAAAAACTTTCATAATGCATTCCTATAAATTGTTTTCTATTTCTTCGTCCGTTTCAAGAGGCAACCGGGCGGCATCTTTCCAATGACTTTTCCCTTTCTTTACCAGGTAAACAATAAGCACGATAAAAAATACGAGAAACAGTACCAGTGCAATACTGGGGAAAATGCCAACCCCCTCAATTGATCTGAGAACCTCTTTATACATAATCTTTAGTTATTTTCAGCCCTGCGTTCAAGTTCAGCCGTGCCCAGCACCTGGCTGGATGGCAAACCTTCAAACGGGTTGTTGTTGCCTTTGATATCGACACCCAACCGCTGCAGATATGCGATCAAGGCGATGATCTTTTTATCAGAGGTAATTTGGATTCCATCGACGACCTCGAATCCAGCCTCGTGCAATCCCTGAGCAATACTCTCAGCCTGTGCCTTCAGATCAGCCAGCGCATCCTCTTCATACCCTTTAGCATATGGAACGCCAACACTTCTAAGTGCAGCAATGCGCTCATCGATGGACTCCATATCCATAGACTGGGTAAGCAGCCAGGGATATGCCGGCATGATAGAACCCGGCGAAGTAGACGTCGGATCGTGCATATGCCGCAAATGCCATGAGTCTGGGTACTTGCCTCCCTGCCGATGCAGGTCGGGACCAGTTCGCTTTGATCCCCAGAGGAACGGATGATCATAAACAAATTCACCTGCCTTGGAGTATTCGCCATACCGCTCCGTTTCGGATCGGAAGGGACGGATCATTTGCGAGTGACAGTTGTTGCAACCCTCAGCGATATAAATATCGCGCCCCTCTACCTCTAGCGGAGTATAGGGCTTCACGCTGGCAATGGTGGGAACATTTGAATCGACCAGTGCCGTTGGCACATATTCCACAATTCCACCGATTAGGATCACAACCAGTGTAAGCGCGGTAAACTGAACCGGACGACTTTCGAGGCGCCGGTGCCATTTCTCTTTTGTTCCTGCTGCCGGATCGATAATGGGTTGTGCCTGGTCTTCTTCAGCAGCAACAAATTGTCCCGAAGCTGCGGTTTTCCACAAGTTAAATACGGAGATAACAGCCCCGATGATAAATAAGGTCCCTCCCACCGCACGCAAGGCGTACATCGGAATAATCTGCTGAACTGTCTCCAAGAAGTTGGGATACTGGAGCACGCCTTCAGCAGTAAATTCTTTCCACATCAGGCTCTGGGTAATACCGCCCCAGTACATCGGGATTACATAAAAGATGGCACCCAGCGTGGCAAACCAGAAGTGAACGTTAGCCAGCTTCGCGGAATAAAGCTCAGTCTTGTATATCTTCGGTGTGATGTAATAGAGCATCGCAAAGGTCAGGCCACCATTCCAGAGCAGGGCTCCGAGATGCACGTGACCTATAATGTAGTCACTGTAGTGTGCTACGGCATTTACATTTCCGATGGAGAGCATCGGCCCTTCAAACGTGGCCATACCGTATGCAGTTACCCCGACCACCAAAAACTTGAGTACCGGATCTTCACGAACCCGGTCCCAGGCACCTCTCAGTGTTAGGAGCCCGTTCAGCATACCGCCCCAGGACGGTGCTATCAACATTAGGCTAAAGACTGTTCCAAGTGCCTGTGCCCATCCAGGCAGAGCCGTGTACAGCAGGTGATGGGGACCGGCCCAGATATAAAGAAAGATTAATGACCAGAAGTGAACAATCGAAAGCCGATAAGAAAATATTGGTCGATTGGCTGCTTTGGGAATAAAATAGTACATGATCCCCAGGAAAGGCGTAGTGAGGAAGAAGGCTACGGCGTTATGCCCATACCACCACTGCACCAACGCATCCTGAACGCCGGCATACACCGGATAACTTTTCAGAAAAGTGGCCGGAATCTCAATAGAGTTTACCACATGCAGCACCGCTACGGTAACAAAAGTTGCTATATAAAACCAAATAGCCACGTACAGGTGCTTTTCGCGACGCTTCCATATTGTCATCAGCATGTTGATGCCAAAAATCACCCATATAATGGTAATAACGATATCAATTGGCCATTCCAGCTCAGCGTACTCTTTGCTGGTGTTATACCCGAGTGGAAGTGTAATTACGGCAGATATAATAATCGCCTGCCATCCCCAGAAGTTTATTTTGCTTAGGAGGTTGCTCCACATGGATGCCTTACAGAGCCGGGGCAACGAGTAATACACGCCGTAAAAGATAGCATTACCAGCGAAGGCAAAGATCACCGCGTTGGTATGAAGTGGTCTTAGTCGCCCATAGGATAGCTCGGGAATAAATCCCAAAAAGTCGGGATAGATCAGCTTCAACGCTATCGTCAGGCCGATCAGGAAACCTGTAATCCCCCAAAAAATGGTGGCTATCCCAAACTTCCGGACAATTTCATTATCGTATTTAAATGTTTCTACAGCCATTAATCTTTGTCTTTTTTATTATTTATTGATGTTTCTTGTTTCGATTTTGTTTTGTTCTCGTCAAAAAGAATACGCATCGAGGGGGTGTGGTGATCATCGTACTGTCCAGACCGTACAGCCCAGAAAAAGAGGCCCAAAAAAATCAAGGCCACCAGCAGACTGAATCCTATGAGCATAAAGATTACTTCCATGCAACCAGCCCCATCCTTTTTGCTGTTAAATGTGTAGTAACACTTGTAAAAATCATGATACTGATCGAGCTCAATGGCATCAGGATGGCCGCCACCAAGGGTGAAAGCTGACCTGTCACCGCAAAACTAAGTCCGACAATATTGTAGATTAGTGACAATCCGAAGCTCCATATGATGATTCGGATACTTTTTTGTGCAAAACTTATAAAGCGGTCCATTAATGATAGTGCACCACCATCCAAAATGGCATCACAGGACGGGGTAAAAGAGCTAACGTTGTCGGTCAAAGCAATACCAAAATTACTTTGTTGCAGTGCACCGGCATCATTGAGGCCATCTCCAACCATCAAAATTTGGCGGTCCCGGTCTTGCAACTCTTTAATAAAATCCAGTTTCTGCTGTGGTTTACAGTTAAAAAGCAGTGAATTGTCTGGGAAATATGTGGATAGTTCCTCTTTCTGCTGATCGTTATCTCCCGATATAAGGTATGTAGAGAAATTGGTTTTCAACTTCTTCAACAGACTTGTTATGCCTGAGCGATATTGACTTTTCATCTCGAAATAGCCTTTCCACTCATCATCAATAGCTACATGCACGATAGACCCTGCTTTTTCATTTCCATACTGTCCGTTGACATACAATCCGGTCTCCTCTTCCAAAAAGGATACTGAACCGATTAATACCCATTTTCCCTCAACATTAGCCTTAAGTCCTTTGTTAACCTGTTCCTCAAAATGATCAACAGATAAGAGAGGCAACGTTTCCAGATAACTCACAATTTTTTGGCTCAGCGGGTGAACCGACTGCTTACAAACCGATTTGACCATCCGGTATTCCTTTTCGGTTAGTTGCCCCTCAGCAAAAGAAATTTCTGCCTGATCAGACCGAGTCAGTGTTCCGGTTTTATCAAATACCACATCGGTAACTCTGGAAAGGCTTTCGATTACATCAATCCCTTTTATGTAGAGACCATTACGTGAAAAGATGTTGAGCGCAGAGCCCAAGGTAAACGGAGTAGAAAGTGCCAAAGCGCACGGACAGGCGATAATCAGTACGGCCGTAAAAACGTTGATACTTTGCTCCGAGCCGGTGGGCAACCACCAGAGGCCTGCGGCCATAGCTACCGTTAAGACAGTCAGCGTAAAATGCGGACTTATCTTATCAGCCAATGAAGTGATCTTGTCTTTCTGAGAAGCCGGATTAAAAACAGCGTTATTCCACAGTTTGGTGAGGTAGCTGCTGGAAACCTCCTTCGTAGCAGACATCAGCGCAGACTGCCCCACAACTCGTCCTCCAGCGTAGACAGTTTCATTTTCTTCTATTTTAACCGGTTCCGATTCGCCGGTAATAAAGCTATAATCCACAAAACATTGCTCCGATAAAAGCCTGGCATCAGCGGGTATTAGCTCCTGGTTACGTATCAGCATCCGGGTGTCTTCACGAATTTTTTTAACTGAAACAGAACTTTCTTCACCGTTGCTATCCAAAATGGTTACCGAGAGTGGCAGGTAGGATTTATAGTCCCGATCAAAAGCCAGCCGTTCGAACGTTTTCTTCTGAATAATCCGGCCGATAAGCAGGAAAAATACCAGGCCGGTAAACGAATCCATATATCCCGTTCCAGTGCCGGTCGCAATTTCGAATAAGCTGCGCCCGAATAGTGCCAAAATTCCCAGGGATATCGGCACGTCCAGGTTTATGCCCCCCTGCTTAATGGCTGCCCAGGCCGACTTCAGATACTCACTGCTGCTGAACAAAAGAACCGGTAATGCCAGGGCAATATTTAGGATTCCAAAAAAGACGCTGAATGCTCCATCCAGATCATATGAAGACCCCGCCAAATAATCCGGAAAGCTGAACAGCATGATATTGCCAAATGCAAATCCTGCAACACCCAGCTTCAGCCACAGTCGTCGGTCGGGACTTGTTTTGAACTTCTTATCCAAACGATCCAAACGAAATTCCGGCTCATACCCAATGGTATTGAGCAGCTCAACAACCTGCCGCAGTGAGGTTTGCTTGTGATTAAAGGTCAGACTGAGCTCACGCTTCAGAAAATTAACGCTGCTTTGGGTAACACCTTGATCCAGTTTATAGATATTTTCCAGCAGCCATACACAAGAAGTACAATGAATACCGGGTATATAAAGACTGATTGTGGTCGATGACTCATTACGAAAATCAACGATCTCTTCGATCACTGTTTCATCTTCCAGGTACTCAAAACGTTTGTTAGCCCGGGTTTCTCTTTGTGAAATACCGGGCTGATCTTCCAAACAGTAGTAGGTTTCGAGATCATTATCCTCCAGAATTTGGCAAACCAACTTACACCCTTCGCAGCAGAACAGCTTATCATCCAGCTTAATAGCATCACTACTACACTCCTCCCCACAGTGGTAGCATACCGTTAATTCTGATGTGAGAATCTTGGAACTCATTGAGTGTTAATTACTACTAGGATACTTTATCGTTTCAATACTGGAGCCGAAGATCAAACCATGTCTGAGTCATTTCTCGCTCGCAGTCAGCAAAGGTAGTCTCAGTCAGCCATTCCTTTATTTTCGTGCGTTCTTCTGACCAAAAATCATGAAAAGGACATGGTTCAATACGACCACATCCCTCTATCCCCAAAAAACAATTTTCAAAAAACTCCATGCCATCTATCGCCCCAATCACATCTATCATAGCCACCTTTTCCGGCGAACGCGCCAAATACACTCCTCCATTTAATCCCCGTCGAGATTTAAGAATCCCGGCAGGCTTCAACCTGGAAAGAATCTGTGACAAATATGCCGGTGGACATTGTAGTGGTTCGGCCAGAGCGGCTGCCGAGACGGTGGTTCCCTCCGGTTGTTTGGCTAAGGCAATTACGGCAGAGATGGCATATTGTGCGCCCTGAGATATTAATTTCAATGACTGACTACTAATTAAACGGGGTTAAAGAGATAATCTAATACGAATATTAGATTTTATAGGATTGACAATTTAGATACAATCTTTTTTAAAGACAAATAACTCTTAATTATCTATCTGATGATAATTAAAAACTGATTAAGCCACAGGTATCCCAACTCTTATTTAAGATATATAGTGCGCCGGCTCCCAATATATCTCTCGCATATACATATTGATCTTCACAACATAGGATGAGCTGATCAAAAGATTACCTTCAAAGATTCATCTGCTCAGGAATCTTACTGAATTGAATTTCTGTGTTATATTGGTATTCCAATTACAGGTTCAAAAAAAGAAAAAATGCTATCGGAATATAAATACCTGTATTGGTTCCTAATTAACGTTTTATTATCTAATAACTGATGCATAAACTCACCTATATCTATACTCATCAATGATAGTTGGTAGGAGAATCATGAAAAAAATTACACCCTTTTTTTTACTGTTACTTTTCACCTCTTGTGCCATTGCACAGGATTACAGCGAACAATACCGCCCACAATTCCACTTTACTCCGGCCAAAAACTGGATGAACGATCCCAACGGACTGGTGTATCATGATGGAGAATATCATCTATTCTACCAGCACAATCCCTTTGGAGATACTTGGGGTCATATGAGCTGGGGACATGCCGTAAGCACCGATCTTATACACTGGGAGCACCTACCAGTGGCACTTGAGGAAGAGAACAATATAATGATATTCTCCGGCAGCGCGGTGGTCGATCACAACAATACCAGCGGATTTGGCTCGGAGGATAATCCACCGATGGTGGCCATTTATACCGGTCACCACACCGACCAGGAGCTGCAGGACCAGCGCATCGCATACAGCACCAACAACGGGCGCACGTGGACCAAATACTCCGGCAACCCGGTGCTGGATGAAGGAATGGCCAATTTCCGGGATCCCAAGATTTCCTGGCACGAGGGGTCCGAACAATGGGTGATGGTGGTAGCCCTGCCCACGGAATACAAAGTACGATTCTACGGCTCACAAAATCTTAAAGACTGGACCATGCTGAGTGAATTCGGTCCCTCGGGAGCAACCGGCGGCATCTGGGAATGCCCGGATCTCTTTGAACTACCCATTGAGGGAAAAAATGGAAGGAAATGGGTGCTGCAGGTCGACCTGAATCCCGGCGGACCGTTTGGTGGATCAGGCTCACAGTATTTTGTGGGAGAATTTGATGGCAAAACATTTACGCAGGATTCCGACACGGAAGGCGAAACGCGTTGGGTGGATTACGGCAAGGATTTTTACGCAGTGCAGTCGTATGCCAACATCCCTGAAGATGACGGGCGGCGCATCTGGATCTCCTGGATGAACAACTGGCAGTATGCCGAGCAGATTCCCACCAGTCCCTGGCGCAGCGCCATGACCATTCCGCGCTCGCTGAGCCTGCAAACGTTCGATGATGGGATACACCTGGTGCACCAACCTGTAGAAGAACTCCAGCTACTGCGCGGCGAACATTATCAATTTGAGCAGCAAGAGATTAACGGTGAATCCGATCTGCTGTCAGAAGTGAACAGCAATGGAAATCAACTGGAGGTTATCACCAGTTTTAGGGTAGATAAAGCTGATACCGTTGGATTTAAAGTGGCTCGGGGAACCGACGAAGAGACCATAGTAGCTTATGATGCCGTTAATGGGTACCTGTTTGTCGACCGCACGAACTCTGGCCAAACCAATTTTAATGAGAACTTTGCCGGCGCTCACAAGGCACCATTAAAACAGGTTGAAGGTGAGATAAAGCTGTATATATTTATAGATCGTTCTTCGGTGGAGGTGTTCGGGAACGACGGGCGTGTTGTTATCACCGACCGAATCTTTCCCTCAAAAGGGAGTGACGGGATATCACTTTTCACAGAAGGGGGAACGACCGAGTTGCTTAACCTTGACATTTGGCAGCTGAATTCAACATGGAAATAATCACCAATCAAAACGGGATTTTATAGGGATGATAAAAACAAAATCGATTCTGGTATCGGTTATTGCAGCATCACTGGCCGGCTTTCTTTTTGGATTCGATACCATCGTCATTTCGGGGGCCGACCAACCAATTCAAAAACTCTGGGAAACCAGTGATCTGTTCCACGGTACCTTCATTATGTCGATGGCACTTTGGGGAACGGTTATCGGGGCCCTTTTGGGCGGCATTCCCTGTGACAAACTGGGGCGTAAAAAAACACTGTTCTGGATCGGTATTTTTTATCTGGTTTCGGCGCTTGGTTCTGCACTGGCTCCGGGACCCTATGCCTTTTCTATTGCTCGATTTTTAGGTGGACTTGGCGTTGGGGCCTCCTCGGTAGCAGCACCGATCTACATCTCCGAAATCACCCCTGCCGGCAACCGTGGCCGACTGGTAGCCTCGTACCAGTTCAATATTGTGTTTGGTATTCTGATCGCCTACATATCCAACTACCTGATCGGTGAATATTTTGGAGTAAACGCCTGGCGCTGGATGCTGGGTGTGGAGGCGATACCTGCAGCCATCTATTCCGTATTTGTACTCGGAGTACCTAATAGTCCCCGCTGGTTAGCTCTGCGCAAAAATGATGAAGAAGGGGCCCTGAAAATACTCAGGCAACTTAATCCCACTGAAAATATTAAACAACTGCTGGAGGAAATAAAAAGTTCTGGGAAGCGGGCGACCAGAGGTGAATTTTTTACAAAAAAATATAGCTTCCCGATCATCCTGGCTTTCCTGATTGCCTTCTTCAATCAGTTTTCCGGGATCAACTTTGTGCTCTACTACGCTCCACGCATTTTTGAACAGGCCGGTATGTCCACTTCAGATGTGCTTGGCGCATCGGTTCCAATTGGTATCGCAATGGTGATATTCACCGTCTTCGGTATGTACCTGATCGATAAGGTGGGGCGCAAACAGCTGATGTATTATGGCTCAGTCGGATATATCCTGTCACTTGCCGGGGTCGCCTGGGCCTTCTTCAGCGGGGCGGAAGGCAGCCTGGTTGTCATATTTGTGGTCGCCTTTATAGCTGCACATGGTATCGGTCAGGGCACTGTTATCTGGGTCTTTATTTCAGAGATTTTCCCCAATGCCGTCCGGGACTACGGTATGTCACTGGGAGCAGGCACCCACTGGGTATGTGCAGCACTCATCACCCTGCTGACTCCAACCGTTCTCAGCACCTTTTCCGGAGGTACCATCTTTGCCTTCTTTTCCGGTATGATGGTTCTGCAACTGTTGTTTGTCTGGAAACTGATGCCGGAAACCAAAAACAAATCGCTGGAGGAACTGGAAAAAGAGCTCTTGCCTGAGGATGTTGAATTTAAGGAGGAGTGGAAGCAAGAATCAGCTTAAATGGACACTCCCGGAACTGTAAAAATATATCTGCCAAAAAATGAGTGACCAGGAAAGAATACTGTGTATCGGTGAAATTCTGTGGGACTCCCTCCCGTCAGGATTGTACCTGGGTGGTGCCCCGCTGAATGTGTGCTATCATTTAAACCAGTTCAACATCAACGCTATAATCGCCAGCCGGGTGGGTGATGACCGTCTGGGTAAAGAAGCGATCCGTCGCATTGAACGTAAAGGAATCTCATCGGATCTGATCCAACAAGACCACAAACACGAAACCGGATTCGTATCGGTCGAGTTGAGTTCCCAGGGAGATCCTCAATATGATATTATTGAACCAGTTGCATGGGATTTTATTGAACTGGATAACCAGCTACAGCAGGTTGTACAAAACTGTTGGGGAATAGTATTTGGGACGCTGGCACAACGTGATTCGGAGAGCAGGGACACCATCCAGAAATTATGGGATTCTGACGCAAAAAAAATCCTGGACATGAATTTGCGGGAACCATTCATTGACAGAAAGATCATACACGATTCCCTCACCGCAGCTGACGTTGTAAAAATGAATGAAGAAGAGCTTAATCAACTAAAAGACTGGTTCTCATTATCTGGCAGAACTCGAAAGACGGTTGAAAAGCTGACAACAAAATTCGGGACTTCTGTTTTCTGTATTACTCGGGGCGCTAACGGTGCTATGTTGTTTAGGGATGGCGACTGGTTTGAGCACATGGGATTTCCTGCAAAAGTAAAAGATGCGGTGGGAGCAGGTGATGCATTCCTGGCAGCTCTTCTCTACGGAATTAAAAACAACAAGGAGACCTATAATCTTCTTTCGCTGGCTAATGCAACCGGAGCCTTTGTGGCTCAAAAAGATGGCGCCACGCCTGCTTATTCCCTGGAAGATATTCTGAACGAGATAGAGTAGAGCTCTTCAAATAAGAATCGTCGAACATATTGAACACTTCAACATCTGGTCCAGAGCCGATACACTGCTGACATAAAGCCAACGCCGCCGGTGTTTCGCCTTTCACACCGGCTGGTGCAAGCGTCCCGCTTGTGCCATTTTTTTGGTTGTCAATGAACACCGTATCAGCTCAGGTTCGACGCACTTCCAAAGTGGGTCGAACCTACCATAGCAATCTACATCTGATCCGGGGCTGATATTCCAAGAATTCCCAACCCGTTGGCCAGTACCTGGGCCACGGCCCTGGCCAGTTCTGACCGCGCCTGTACCAACTCCCCGGCCTCTCCCAGGATACGGCAGTCGTGATAAAAAGTGGTAAAATCAGACGCCAGGTCGTTCAGATAATTGATCAGTCGGTGCGGCTCGCGGGCTTCCGCGGCACTCTGAATCATTTCCGAAAATCGAAGCATCGTTTTGATAAGCTGTACTTCGGAAGAATGGGTCAGTGCTTCCAGATTCGGTCTATTTTCAAAATCATATTCCTCTTCTACCTTGCGTAGAATACTTTTGATTCGGGCATGGGCGTACTGAAGATAGAATACAGGATTTTTTTCTCCCGCCTCCTTGGCCTCGGCAATATCAAACTCAAGATGGGTATTGGGATCGCGCATCAAGAAAAAGAAACGAGTCACATCGGATCCCACCTCGTCCATCAACTCGTCGAGCGTTACAAAGTTGGCTTTGCGCGTGCTCATCTTAAACGGCTTACCCTCCTTAACCAGCGTCACAAACTGGTATACAACTACATCCACTTTTGAGGAGTCATAACCCAACGCCTCTATGCCAGACATCACATCGGGATAGGTAGCAATGTGATCGGCCCCGAAGATATCGATACACTGGTCGTAACCCCGATCCAGTTTGTTGGCATGATAAGCGATGTCAGGCAGTCGATAAGTCGGCTCTCCACTGCTTTTAACGAGCACCGTATCCTTCTCTTTACCGAACTCGGTGGTTTTGAACCACGTTGCCCCGTCTTTGTCGTAAGCTAACTCTTTCTCGCGGAAGGCCTCCACTGTTTCATCGATCGAGCCATCCTGATACAATGTGTGCTCGTTGAAAAAGGAGTCCATCGTAATATTCATGCGATCCAGGGTTTGCTGAATATCTTCAAAGATAAACTCCTCTGCTTTTTCTTGAAAGATCTCCAGCTTATCTGTACCTATCAACTCATCTCCTTGCTCCTCGATCAGTTCCCGGGCAATCTCTTTAATGTATTCGCCCTGATAGCCATCTTCAGGAAATGACACATCTTCGCCAAGCTCCTGCAAGTATCGGGCTCGCACACTCTGGGCCAGCACACGCATCTGGCGACCGGCATCATTAAAGTAGTATTCACGGTCGACTTCTGCACCGGTCCATTCCAGCAGGCGGGCAATGGTATCGCCGAGTACCGCGTTACGTCCGTGCCCCACAGTCAAGGGGCCTGTAGGATTTGCACTGACAAACTCAACCAGTACTC
>JBEPXS010000043.1:0-13565 GCA_041641755.1 Balneolaceae bacterium | reverse complement strand
CACCATTGTCATGAACATGGATAAAGATGGCTGGAAACTGGAGTTTGCAGACGGCGCCGTAATGGACGGTGATAGCGTGGAACATATTAAAGACGCCGCCCAGGTAATTAGTCAGTATTGCGACGTGTTGGCGCTGCGTTCATTTGCCCGTTTTGAAAATCGTGAGGAGGATTACAGCGAGCAGGTACTCAGCCAGCTCATAGAGCACGCATCGGTACCTGTGGTAAGTATGGAATCAGCCACCCGACACCCATTGCAGTCACTGGCCGACCTGGTCACCATCTCGGAAACCGGCATTGAGAAGCCAGCGGTTGCCGTCACATGGGCGCCTCATCCCAAGCCGTTGCCTCATGCCGTAGTCAACTCATTTTTGGAGTGGATACAGATCACAGATGCGGAGGTAACTCTGGCACATCCTGAAGGCTACGAATTGGATAAAGACTTTACATCCGGGATTGGAGTAACACATAACCAAAAAGAAGCCTTGCAAAATGCAGATTTTGTGTATACAAAAAGCTGGGCCAGCTATACTCATTATGGCCAGCATCTTGATGTGCAAGGAAACTGGACTGTCTCTGCTGACAAAATGCGGTTAACCAAAAACGGACGGTTTATGCACTGCCTGCCGATTCGCCGTAACGTAGTGGCGGATGATGAAGTCATTGACAACTCGATTGTCTATCAGCAAGCGAAAAACCGTGTTTGTTCGTGCCAGGCTGTACTGAAAACTATATTGGAGACTCAATAATGGAGAAACTACAGGTCATAAAAATCGGGGGTAAAGTAGTGGCCGATAAACCACTGTTAAACCAGTTTTTGGATGACTTCAGCCGGCTCGAAGAACACGCTATTTTGGTACACGGTGGTGGTAATATCGCCAGCCAGATTAGCGATAAACTAGGTGTTGAAGTCAAAATGAATCAAGGCCGCCGGGTTACCGACTCCGATTCGCTGGAGGTCGCAATAATGACCTACGCAGGTCTGATCAATAAAGACCTGGTAGCGAAGCTGCAGGCACGAGACTGCAACGCACTCGGGCTCTCCGGTGCTGACCTGAACGCGATAAAAGCATTTAAAAGACAAGATCCCGATATCGATTACGGTTTCGTAGGTGATGTGGATGATGACAGCGTCAATGTGGACGCGCTCACCGCCCTGCTTAATATGAATATTTCACCCGTGTTTTGTGCCCTCACCCACGACGGCAACGGGCAACTTTTCAACACCAATGCCGATACACTGGCAGCGGTGCTGGCACACTCACTTTCTGACAATTTTGACGTTACCCTGACTTTCTGTTTTGAGAAACAGGGTGTTCTCGCTGATGTGGAGGATGATAGTTCCGTCATCCCCGAAATCGACCGGGAACTCTATACTCAACTTAAACAAGATGGCACCATCCACGAGGGGATGCTCCCTAAAATGGAGAATGCATTCACCGCCCTGCAAAAGGGCGTACGGCAGGTTTCAATTAAACATCCTGCCAATCTATTAACCAAAACCGGAACACTACTAAAATGATGATTAAGACCTCTACCTCAATACATACCGAAGCAATCGAACTGCTAAAAAAACTGATTGCTATTCCATCTTTCTCAAAAGAGGAAGACGATACTGCGGAGGTCATTATTGACTTTCTGGAATCGAATGGCGTAGCAACCCAGCGCTTGAGCAACAATATCTGGGCTACCAACAAACATTATGAGCCGGGCAAACCAACCCTGTTGCTCAACTCGCATCACGATACAGTAAAACCGAATGACGGATATACACGTGATCCACATACCCCGGATATTGAAGGGGACAAGCTGTTCGGGCTCGGAAGTAACGACGCCGGAGGTCCACTGGTTTCACTGATGGCTACATTCCTCCACTTTTATGAACGTGAGGATCTGGGCTGGAATCTTCTTTTTTGTGCTTCGGCTGAGGAAGAGATTTCGGGAGATAACGGCATGCGGACCGCCCGCCACGAATTGCCTGACTTTGATTGGGCTATCGTTGGCGAACCGACCCAAATGAAGATGGCGATTGCTGAAAAGGGATTATTGATCCTGGATTGCACGGCCCGTGGGAAAAGTGGCCATGCCGCGCACGACAGTGCTGACAACGCTATATACAAAGCGATAAAGGATATGGAATGGTTCAGAACCTTCAGATTCAGCCAGGTTTCGGAGGCCTTGGGTCCCATTAAGATGACCGTCACTATCATCAATGCTGGTAGCCAGCACAACGTAGTGCCCGATACTTGCACCTTTACCGTGGATGTACGTACTACAGATGCTTACTCGCTGGAGGACGTACTACAGATTATTGACGACCATACACTGTCAGAGGTCAAGCCGCGTTCGGTCCAACTCAGGCCTTCCTCAATCCCAAAAGACCATGCCCTGGTGAAGGCCGGAGTGGAGATGGGTATTGAGACCTACGGATCCCCCACCCTGTCAGACCAGTCGCTGCTACCGGTACCCTCGCTCAAGATGGGGCCGGGCAAATCCACCCGATCACACACAGCCGATGAGTTTATCAAGCTGTCTGAGATTGAGGATGGAATCGATACCTACATTGAACTGCTAAGTAAAGTTCTGTTGAAATAATGAAAGTTTGGGACAAAGGCTACGATACCGAAAAGAAAGTGGAAGAGTTTACGGTTGGCAACGACCGTGAACTCGATCTGCTGCTGGCCAAGTACGATGTACAGGCCTCCATTGCTCATGCGAACATGCTACAAAATGTTGGCATTCTTACGGAAGAAGAGCGGGATAAACTGGTTGCCGAGCTTAAAAGAATTGATTCCGAAGTGGAGAAAGGCTCCTTTACAATAGAGCAGGAGTTTGAGGATATCCACTCAAAAGTTGAGCACCGTCTGACGGAAGCCGTGGGCGATGCCGGCAAAAAAATCCACACCGGTCGCTCGCGCAACGACCAGATACTGGTATGCCTGCACCTGTACGCAAAAAATGAGATCCGTAAGATAAAATCGCTCATTAAAAATCTTTTTGAGCGACTGATTGAGCTGAGCAAACAGCACAAGGATGTGCTTATGCCGGGTTATACCCACTTTCAAGTGGCCATGCCCTCCTCATTCGGACTCTGGTTTGGAGCGTACGCCGAGCTGTTGGTGGATGACCTGTACCAACTGAATGCGGCTTACAAGGTGGCGGATCAAAATCCATTGGGATCGGCTGCAGGCTACGGTTCCAACCTTCCGGTTAATCGTAAACAGACTACTGAAGAACTGGAGTTTGACACCCTCAAATACAATTCGGTAGCAGCACAGATGAGCCGTGGCAGACTCGAACAGTCTTTGGCTACCGGCCTTTCATCAGTAGCTGCCACCCTCTCCCGACTGGCTATGGATACCGTGATGTATGCCGGACAGAATCACGATTTTATCTCGTTTCCGGATGAGCTCACGACCGGTTCCAGTATCATGCCTCATAAAAAGAATCCGGATGTTTTTGAGCTTATCAGGGGTAAATGCAACGCCGCACAAGCCTTGCCCAATCAAGTTGCTATGGTTAACAGCAATCTGCCGAGCGGTTATCACCGCGAATACCAGATATTGAAAGAGATCCTTTTTCCGGCTGTCGAGACCGTGAAGTCATGCCTGGATATGGCCGAATACATGTTACGTCATATTGAGGTAAATGAACAGATCCTGAACGATGACCGGTACAGGTACCTGTTTAGTGTAGAAGTAGTAAATAAGCAGGTGGCCAAGGGTGTCCCGTTCCGCGAGGCTTATCGCGATGTGGCAAGACAGATCAGGGAGGGGACCTTCGACCCGGAAAAACAGGTAGAACATACCCACGAGGGGAGTATCGGGAATCTTTGTAATGAGGAGATTCAGAAAAAATTTGGCCGGGCTTTTAATCAGAAATAGAAACTATAAGGTTCCGGTCCAGAGGTACGGGATCGGAAAAAATTAAGGATATTTCGCTGTGTACCTCTTGGGGACAAGGCCGACTCCCCGCGGTAAGATGGATGTATAGATCGATTTCCATTTGTAGAAATAACATTAAATTAGCTGACAAAATTTTAAACACAAGCAGAAAATCATGGAAAAAAAAGTAGCAATACTTGGTGGAGGTAACCTTGGAACAGCTTTGGCTAAAGGCCTGGTGGGTACTGAGGAAGCCAAAAAAAAATACAACGTCACAGTCACACGCCGAAATGTTGAACTTATCAGACACCTGGAGGATAAGGGGATTGCCGTGACTTCGGATAACCTGGAGGCTGTTAAAAATTCCGGACTGTTGATTCTGGCCGTGCAGCCCAATCAAATTGAGAGTCTGATTGAACAGATTAAGCTCGAACTGGATCCCGAAAAACATATTATCATTTCTGCCATTACGGGCGTCACTGATGAAGAAATTGCCGAATTGACCGGCACCGGATTTCGTATAATCCGGGTAATGCCCAATACAGCTGCAGCGATTAATCAATCGATGACCTGTATTGAAAAGACACCTCATAAAGAAGCTGAAGAAGCGACAGTTGAGCTGTTTGAATCGATCGGCAAAACATTGTTGATTGGTACCGAATTGATGGAAGCTTCCACCGTGCTGGGGGCCTGTGGTATCGCATTCTTCCTTCGGTTCATTCGCGCTGCTTCACAAGGCGGTATCGAAGTTGGTTTCCATGCCGAGGAAGCTCAGCTCATCGCGGCTCAAACCGCATTGGGGGCTTCTGCCCTGCTCCTGGAGTCCGGCGGACATCCCGAGCATGAAATCGACAAAGTAACTACTCCCAAAGGTTGCACTATTGCGGGACTAAACGAAATGGAGCATAACGGGCTGAGTTCTGCCTTAATCAAGGGTATCAAGACCTCATTCGAGATGATCGAGAAGATCAGGTAGCAGTTCATCATCTAACTTTTCCTGTTTAAATCTTAATTTAACGGGAGTTGAAAATAAGAATAGAAATAAATTTTATTCCCCCAGTCATCCCGAATGGAGCCCACGGAATGAGAGAGCTTTGTATACAAGAGTATGCCATTTTAACAAAGATCTCTCCCTTGCGATCGAGATGACGCATTAATAAGGATTTAAGAGTTTGCCTTGACTCCAGAAAAGTATATCAAACTTAGGTTGATTTGGAACTCCGAACTTCGGTCTTCATGCAAAAGAAACTGATTCACAATATCCAAATTTACATTAAGGATTCAGTGTACAAATTTAACGTTGCATTGTATTCTTTTTCCTCGTAATTACAGCTAAACTAAAGATAAAGTAGTATTAAATCTCAAAGAATCCTTTATGTTACTTTCTAAAGCTTGTGTTTACGGGATACGTGCTTCTCTGTATATGGCTTCCTCAGATAACACCAATTATATGCCCATCAAGCAAATCAGCGAAAATCTTGATATTTCATATCACTTTCTGACTAAAATTCTCCAGGAACTTACAAAAGCAGGTCTCGTTGAATCATTAAAGGGACCCAATGGAGGAGTCCGCCTTAAAAAACCTGGTGACGAAGTGGACCTGATTGAAGTAGTAGTCGCTATTGACGGCATGGAACTGTTAACCGAATGTGCGCTTGGGCTCCCCGGATGCGGCGTAGAGAAACCCTGCCCTCTCCATGATCAATGGGCAGAAACACGCGACGAGATTCGAAAAATGCTGGACAGTACTTCCCTGGCTGAACTGGCCAAAAAAGGGAAACAAGGCGACCTTAGAATTACTCCGGATGGAGGTTTTACTTGGGTTTAAGCAAGACTGTTGATTATACTGAATTCAACTGGGATGCGTAAAAAAATACTATACTTTTTTACCGGCTTTATACTGATAGTTCTAGGTTTGTTCGCTTACCATTTTTATGCTGCAAACAGTGCAGAACAGATGCTTGATGAGACGATTCAGAAAACATCCCAAAAAGCTGCTTCCAACCTGACGATAGATTACTCTTCTATTGATATAAACCCATTTACCGGTGATATTCTATTTTCAGATATCAACATTATACGAGACCAAGCTATTCAGCGCGCTACCTCCGCACATTTCGACCTTTCGTATTCCGATTTTTTAAATTTTATGCTCTGGGGTACTGAATCCGGCCTGAAGCAGGTTAACTCCGGAATCCTGAATCTACGAGATATTTCCTACACAGATCGTCAAACTTTTATGGAGATTAAAGTGGATTCGCTCCGGGTTGACTACAGCGGTAACCTGTGGAACCTTATTGTACTTGGTGTAACCAACCGCCCTCCTCAAATCCAGCATAACTGGCAGGCATTTGGTACCAGATTTCGATTCTATTACCCTGAATCAGGGGTCGGAGATATCAGTGCGGATACACTGCAGGCCCGTTCCTTTTTCGGAAAACCTGAAGTCCCTTCAGATTCCCTGAGCCATAAATTCGAACTTTCAGGCATCACCTGGACTCCCCCCGCTTCCGTACAAGAGAAATACCAATTTTTCATAAAAGGTTTTGGATACCCGACGGATGAGATTCCATTGAAAAGAGCTTCTTTTCGTTACCAGCCAACACAAACGAGAAATCTCTACTCAATTGAAGAGATAACACTACAGTCTGAACTTTTTACAACTACCCTGCAGGGGTACCTGAGGCTTAACGAAAATGAAATCAGTCAATCCAGCCTTCAAAATATGACAGTCCGTATTCACGACATCTCCAAACGGTTCCGAAACTTTTTACAACAGCTTGGCAAACTGGTAGGCCTGTCTGTGTCCTTTGAGGAACAACAAATTCAGGCACAACTGAACGGCCCGCTTGCCAAACCGGATGTTACATTTCAGAATCAGCTAAATGAGTAGCACTGAGGATAATTTTTTGGCGTGATACTACCTAACAAAGAATAGAACTACTTTTCATTCTTTACGATACTCCTCGGCTTGCCTTTTTATCCTTCCCAAATACCAGGAACGTACTACCAGTACCCCAAGTGTCAAAACGGTGATAGGGGCTATAAACCAGATCATCACCATGTTAAACCTCGGCAGGAGTTCGTGACCTGTTGCATCCAAAAACATATAAGCAAGGTAGGCAAAGTAGTAAAACACAAATACTACTCCCTCCCAGCGCGCGATCCTGTGTCCCGTTATAAATATCGGCAGGCAGGCGATACTTACCGCCACCATAAAAGGTATATCAAGGGCTATAGCGGCTTCCGAAATGACGAATCCGCCACTAAGCACTGAACTTAATCCCAAAACTAAAAGCAGATTAAAGATATTACTGCCAATTACATTACCCACCGAAAGGTCTTGTTGTCCCTTTACAGCCGCTAAAACCGAGGTGGCTACTTCTGGTAATGAAGTCCCGATTGAAACGACCGTGAGCCCGATCACCAGCTCACTCATTCCCCAATACCGGGCTATTTCTACCGCGTTGGAAACCATCCAGTGAGCACCCAAAATAAGAGCACCCAACCCGGCTAAAAAAACAAATACCTGAATAGGAAGCGGACGATCGATTTGGGGTGGATTTTCCGCATCCGGATGTTTCTGTGCAGTGTCTTTTTGAACCTGTCTTAGTTGAAACAAGACAAACCCTGCAAACAATACCAAAAGCAGTATTCCTTCCCATAATTCTAAACCGCCATTCAAGCTAAATAGATAAACAAGGAGAGAGATCCCTACTAAAATGGGAACATCGAGCCATATTACACGCCGGGTAATTCCAATAGGAGCCAGAATAGCGCCAATCCCCAGTATCAACAGAATGTTTACAATATTACTACCCACCACGTTGCCCAGGGCCAGCCCGGGCTCTCCAGCCAGTGCAGCATCCACGCTTACAGCCACCTCCGGGGCACTGGTAGCAAAAGCTACGATTACAATTCCCACAAATACCGGTGGTATTTCATACCGGGCGGCTATACCGGAAGAGGAATCTACTAACCATTGGGCGCCAACTAGCAATAACACCAGTCCGCCCAGAAATATCAGGTAGGTAACAATCATGGCCGGTTTATTCTATTTAGCTTTAAGTGCAATGCAATATGATTAATGGCAATACCATTGCCGGAAAATCAAATCTCCAAAACAAAAAACTGCCAGGCACGAGAAATACCTGGCAGTTCAAATTACAACCTAAACAATACTTTGATTCCTGATCAGGCTCTCTCCGAGGGCTGCTCCGGAACATCGAACTCCTGAACCGTCTCTGCGGTATATTCAGGACGACGACTGAGGAAGAAGTAGCCCAGCAAGCCACTCACCAAAGAACCTAAAAGAATACCGATCTTTGAGAACTCCAGAAGTTCGGTACCGGTTTGGAAGGAGAGATTGGCTATAAACAGCGACATAGTAAAACCGATACCGGCCAACAGAGCGACACCATAAACCACCTTCCAGGTCTCTTTATTATCCGAAAGGTCGGTAAATCCAAGCTTGGTAAGTATCCAGGTAAAGCCCAGGATACCGATCTGCTTTCCAAAAAACAGCCCCAGGGCAATTCCCCAGGACAACGTCGATACAAAAGCATGTCCCATCACTTCCGGGTCAAATACGACACCCGCGTTGGCAAATGCAAATATCGGCATTATTAAGAAATAGACTGAGAAATGCAGCTTGTGCTCCAAGCGATGAAGCGGAGATTCCGCATGTATAACCGTCTCTTCCATATGGTGCAGTGCCTGTTCCTTCGTAACCGGCATATCGTCGTCTTCGGCCTGTTTAAACAGTTCATACCCTTCCTGCGCATACTCCTTGAGAAGCTCGAGGCTCCAACCCCGGCTAGCCGGCATGGCAAATCCAAGAACAACCCCCGCGATGGTAGCATGTACACCCGATTTTAGAACAGCCCACCACATGACAAAACCGATAATCATATAGGGCGATATCTTGTTGACACCTCGATAATTAAGAAAAAGCAGTAGTAACAGACAAACCGCGGCCACGCTCAGTGCCGCCATACTTATCGACTCGGTATAGAATATAGCGATGACCAGTACAGCAATAAGGTCATCAACGACGGCAATGGCCGTTACAAATACTTTGGCCCAAACCGGCACGCGGGACCCGAGTAGTGCCACCACGCCAATGACAAAAGCTATGTCAGTTGCCATCGGGATCGCCCAACCGTCCATAAATTCGGTGCCGGAGTTAAGTCCCCAGAAAATTAATGCGGGAAGCAAGGCACCCCCAACGGCTGCTACGGCCGGGAGCAAGGCAGATTGCACGGTCGAAAGTTCTCCATATTTCATCTCCCGCTTAATCTCCAGTCCCACCAACAGAAAGAAGATGGCCATCAGGCCGTCATTGATCCAGTGGTGAATCGATTCGTCGATCTGGAAGGGACCTACGCCCAGATTAATATGGAGTTCCATGAGATGATGATATGCTTCACCAAGCGGGCTATTGGCCACAACCAGTGCTAGCACTGTTGCGAACAACAGCATCATACCAGCTGCTGAATCGCGTTTAAAAAAATCTTTAATCTTTTCTACAAAACTTGAATCTGCCACTATGCTAAAAAGTTTTTGTTTAACGTTTTATGTATTTGAGTTATTTCAGATTGGACTAGTCAGATCATTCAACCTTCGAGCGATTTTTCATCTCCCGCAGCTGTTTGATATCATCGATTTCTCCAATAATTGAAAGTTCGTCATCGGGTTTAATTTCAGTATTGCCGTGTGGAATAATTATATTATCATTCCGCTTTAGAATAGCAATCAAACTCTTTCCCGGCAACTTAATATCTTTGACTTTCTTCCCGATCATCTTGGCTGTGGTATCATTATTATTGACAGTAAGATTGATAAATCGTTCATCTCTCAACATAATTTCACGCAGCTCTGCTTCATTCTCGGCAGAAAGCCAACGGCCCATAAAATGCTGATTATCAATCATTTCAGCAATATGCGCAAGAATGCGCAGATGGGATCCCGAATATTTTTCTGAACTGATCAAAAAGATGAATACGTGCACCTTCTGCGAGGGATCTTCAGCAATCTGACTCAGCTGCTCAAAATGATCGGTGTCCATCTTAATACCCTCTTTCATCCGTGCTAGCACCATTTCGGAATGAATATCCTTTTCAATCCGCAGGTGATTAAGCGCCACTCCGCGTCCCATCGGGATAAGTCCAGACTGATTGATACTACAGAACTCCTGGAATATATCGGCTTCATCAATAATCGTTCGTCCGGCAAGTAGTCCAGAAGCTTTCCGGATGATCTCCCGGTATGATGTACCAGGGTCCAGATCATCAATAACCAGGGAACGGGCTACGACCTCTTCATAGGGATCTTCATCCCTCAGGCCTTTTTCCCGCAATATATTCCGCATTTCATGTTCCAGGCCGTGGTAACGACGTTTTCCAAGTCGCGCGTGCACATGGTAAAGTGCACCTTCCCGCTCAATACTACCATAACCGTAATAATAGAACCATCCGACACTAAAAACAGCGATAACACCGGTAAATATAATCGAGAGTAGTCCCATCTCCAGAATCAAGAATACCGATATGATCATTCCGGCAATCTGGGTCCAGGGATAAAACGGGGTATTGAACCCGGGATCATACTCTTCAATTTTGCTTTCCCGCATCACAATAACAGCCAAGTTTAGTAATCCGAAAAGCAACAGTTGAAAGGCGCTGGCCAATTTTGCAACCGCTTCTACATTGAACACCACCAAGAAAAATATCATCAGTAAAACAGTACCTATAATCGATATAACCGGGGTCCCATACTTTGCATTGATCTCCGAAAAGCGGGATGTGATCAACTTGTCGCGCCCCATCGCCATCGGGTAGCGGGATGCCGACATGATGCCTGCATTACCCGTCGAGGCAAAGGCTGCAATCGCTGCAATCACAACCAGTATAAGTCCGGTGGGCTCAGGTAGCCAATCAAGGAACACCTCTCCCGCTGTAGCTACCGGGGTCAAGTCCGAACGCAGCGCATTAGGCTCCAGCAAGCCAACCATCAGGTACACACCCACTACATATACAAATACAGCCACAATCAACGACAAAATCATCCCAAGGGGTATATTTCTATCGGGATTTTTTACTTCTTCCGCGACGCTGGCCACCTTGGTTAGCCCGGCATAAGAAACGAACACCATACCAATCGTAACCAGCACCCCGTTAATACCGTTAATAAAAAACGGCCTAAACTGCTGACGTGTAAGTTCAAAAAAGTCGAGAGAAAAAACATGAAAAAGTCCCTGTACAATATAAAAAAACATGATGCCAAGCAGGGCAGCCACAAGTATCTTCTGGAGGAAGCTCGATTCTTTAGCCCCCACGATATTCACGAGGCCAAAAAAGATGGTAAGTACTACCGCCACGAGCGTGATCGGAACTTCTATAAATATACCGATATATGCTCCCATCCCTATTAACGCAAAGGCACTCTTCAGCACCAAGGCCAGCCAGGAACCAAATCCACCAACGGTTCCCATCATGGGACCCAGACTGCGATCAATAAAGTAATAAGTACCACCGGCCCGGGGCATTGCTGTACAGAGTTCAGATACGCTGAACATCGTGGGAAGTACTAACAGACCGGCAAAAAAGTATGCCAGGAATACTGATGGACCTGTCTCAGCCGCAGCTATACCCGGCAGCAAGAAAAAACCCGAGCTGAACATAGCGCCCGTACTGATGGCAAAGACATCCCAAAGGCCCAACTGTTTTTCTAATTTATCATGCTTCATATCAGGCATTAATTATAATCTTTTTTTTGGTTCTTAAAATTTATAAGGCGTAAAAAACTGTTAACTTTATTCGAACATTCACAAGGTGTCAACTATTTCCGTATTAGCTCTTTTATATTTTCGATATCTTCGACTTCACCAATAATCGACAGTTCATCCCCCTC
Source organism: Balneolaceae bacterium (assembly GCA_041641755.1). Taxonomy (GTDB): domain Bacteria; phylum Bacteroidota; class Rhodothermia; order Balneolales; family Balneolaceae; genus JAMQKA01. The sequence continues at coordinate 1,771 of JBEPXS010000043.1, read as the reverse complement.
CTGTACCACTGTATCGCCGTGCGGAATTTTTACATCGCCGTCATGCCGTAGGATAGTAACGAGGCTTTCGCCCGGCAGTTCAATCTCCTTGATTTTTTTCCCAATCATGGATTTGGTAGCATTGGTTACCCGAACTTTCAGGTTTATGAATCGTTCATCGCGGAGCAGGATTTCACGCAACTCTGCTTCATCACCAGCCCTTTTCCAGCGCTCCAGGAAGTTCTCTTGATCGATCATCTCAGCCATATGTGCCAAAAACCGAAGATGCTGTGTGGCCTCGTTTTCAGAGCTGACCAAAAAGAAAATAGCGTGAAGTTTTTTACCCTTTGCGGTCTGCTGGGTATCCGAAGGTTTAATATCTTTTCCGTGAAACGACAATCCTTTTCTACTACGAACAATGAACAACTTGGGATTGATATCCATATCCAGCCTGGTATGGTTCAGAGCGGCTCCTTCCCCGATACGGATAGCACCAAAATCACTCAATTTACTGAATGCCTGAATTAGTTTATCAGCATCCACATCAACTTTTGTTGCTAAATTGAGGCAGGCTTTTTCTACAATCTCTTCGTATGTCATCTCCCCATCCGTAATATCCAGCACCGAGGCCTTGCTGACCACCAGTTCATAGGGATCTTCGTCACGCAAGCCCTTTTCCTGCATAATACGGCGCATCTCATGCTCCAGTCCACGATCCTTGTACTGCCCGAGGCGTTCATGAACGTGGTATATGGCTCCGTGGCGATCGATCCTGCCGTAAGCATAATAATAGTACCAGGCTACTGAAAAAATAGTGACAGCCACAGTAAACAAGATCGAAATAAGCCCCATCTCGAAAATCAACAGTGCCGAGGTGAGCATCCCGATCATCTGCAGCCAGGGATATAGCGGGGAGGTATAGCCCGGATCGTACTCCTTGATCTGGCTCTCCCGCATCACAATAACGGCCAGATTCAGCAATCCGAATAGTAAGAGTTTAAATGCACTGGCCAGCTTGGCCACCTCTTCTACATTAAAAACCAGCAGCAAGAATATCATCATAGCTGTCGTGGCAATAATAGAAGCCATCGGGGTGTCGAATTTTCCTATAACTGCCAGCTTTGGGTGCACCAACTTATCTCGTGCCATGGCCAGCGGGAAGCGTGAGGCTGACATGATACCGGCATTTCCGGTGGAGGCAAACGCCGCAATGGCGGCGATAACAATCAATATCAATCCTGTATCTCCGGGCAGCCAGGTTAAGAACACCTCTCCTGCCGTAGCCACTGGCGTCAAGTCCTGCCTGAACGCCTCCGGCTCCAAAACGGCAGTCATCAAGTAAACGCCCCCAACATATACGATAATAGCTGTAATGATTGAATAAAACATCCCACGTGGGATATTGCGATCCGGGTCTTCCACCTCCTCGGCCACGCTCACCACTTTTGTAAGTCCCGCATAGGATACGAACACCATGCCCACTGTGCCGAAGAATCCCTGCACACCGTTGGTAAAAAATGGTGTGAACTGTTCACGGTGTATATCTAAAATCCCTAACGAAAATAGATATGAAAATCCCTGCACGAGATAAAAAGCCATAATAGAAATCAAGGTAATCACAAGCATGTTTTGCACTCTGGTGGTTTCCTTGGCTCCAAAAATATTGAGTGCCCCGAATGCTACCGCCAAAATCACCGCTACGGGGGTGATCGGCACATCAAAAAAGATGGAGATATAGGCACCCATACCTATCAGGGCGAACGCGCTTTTGAAGAGATCGGAAGAGCACACG
>JBEPXS010000042.1:0-13750 GCA_041641755.1 Balneolaceae bacterium | reverse complement strand
GGTCACTCAGCCAACAAAAATTTCGAAAGCCGGAGGATAGCAGCCAACCAATAGATTCTTCCTTATCCCAAAGTTTACGTTAATATTAATTAGTTCTTGATTTATAAGCCATCATTTTTCCTGTGATTGTATCGCAGAATATTTTCCGTTTCCAACAAACGATTTACCATTCCCCGGCGTTAGCTTTTTATATCATCTGTGACCGGAACCTCATAAATCCGTATTTTACATTCATGCATTTTCTGAAACGCTACATAAGAGAGCCTGTTAACGGGCTGACCCACGGTCTCGGGGCGCTACTCTCCGTTGTGGGACTGGTTTTACTGCTGCATGATGCCTTTCAAACGGGCACCGTCAGCCATATTATAGCGTTCTCCATGTTTGGCCTGAGCATGGTACTGCTGTACACCTCAAGTGCGTTATACCATAGTCTTAAGGTCAAAGAAGCTACGATTCAACTGCTTCGAAAAGTGGATCACAGCATGATCTATGTATTGATAGCCGGCAGCTATACCCCCATCTGTCTCATCGTTCTTGATGATAGCTGGAAGTGGATCGTATTTATCTCCATCTGGACATTTACACTTGGGGGAATTCTAAAAAAAATATATTGGATGGATGCTCCCCACTGGCTGTCGTTAATACTATATCTGGGCATGGGCTGGATGGGGGTGCTACTCTTCCCCACGTTGTTTGAGAAATTGCCAATAGCATTTCTTGTCTGGATTATTGCCGGAGGACTTGCCTACACTATCGGGGCCTTTGTCTACGGATTTGAGAAACCGAACCTGCTACCCGGCTGGTTTGGGCACCACGAAATTTGGCACCTGTTTGTGATGGCTGGAACCTTTTCTCACTTCTGGGCTTTTTACCAATATCTCCCCGGATTTACGGGCTGAGTTTTACATTCTGTTTTTTTGTTATGTTTGTACGCTAAATAACCCGTTTACAGAACATATCATATGAAGCATTTTTTATTATTGATCCTGGCGCTCGGTTTTTTATCTCAGCCCGCCTATTCGCAGATATATCCCACCAAATACCGCCCCCCAGATTTAAACTGGCAACAGCTGACGACCCCTCACTTTAACATCGTTTTCCCAGAGGGAGAAGATTCGGTTGCTTATCGCACGGCGCGAATACTGGAATACCAATACCCGGAGGTGCAACAACTGGTGGGTGGGGAACTGATTGACTTTCCTATTGTACTCAATAACTTTAATGACCGCTCCAACGGATTTGTATCCACACTTCATTTTCGATCTGAAATTGAAATCCCCACTATCAAGGGCAAGACGATGAATCCCCGGTCGGGCAACTGGCTGGAAACCGTAGTGCCACACGAACTTGTACATGCCCTTCACCACAGCCACCTGAAGGGGATCTGGGCAAATATACTTAGCATTTTTTCGCCTGACGGCGCACGTTCCCTGCACGGTACTGTTCCACTGGGCGTGCACGAGGGTATTGCCACTTATCATGAAACTGCCGGTGTAGCACCGAACGGCGGAAGAGGTACATACCCCTACTTTTCTAACCAATTCGATGCCATCTTTGACGGAACCCATCGATGGTCAATGGGACAAATGCTTGCAACTTCGAGCTATAGCCGTCCATTCGATCGACATTATATCGGAGGCTATGAATTTACTGACTGGCTGCATCAAACGTATGGAGACAGTACCACCAATAAGTCGATCGACTTTTTTATACGATGGCCCTTTTTGGGATACGGAACCGCCCTGCGTCATACTACGGGAAAATGGCCCGGTCAGCTTTATGACCGATTTGAAGAAGGGCACAAAAAAGAAATTGAAACAAAAGGCGCCCCCTCCTATGAACCCCTGCCCATACCCTACGAGGGGGCAACCATACGTCGGCCGATCTGGCTTTCGAATCAACAGCTACTTATGTATGGCAGCTTTTACAATGCCGAACAGGGTTTTTACAGCTACTCTCTCTCCGACAACAGCATGGACCCACTGCTGGAAACACGGTCGGTTCAGGATTATAATTATGATTTGTCGCAGGACCGAACGAAACTGCTTTTTTCCGACTACCGGTCCAGCTCGATCTACGATAATACTTTTAAGATGGATCTTTTCGAGCTGGATATCACAAATGGATCGGTTGAGAGACTCTCCGGTAACCTGCGTGCGTTTGCCCCGGTTTACCGGAAGAATGGATTCCTTGCGTTGCAAACCGACCAAGAGTCAACCGCACTGTTGCGCCTCTCTTCTACCAATTCCGGTCCTGGGGCAGACTCAAGAATCAGCTTGCCAGATACCGAGTTTGTCAGTGTAAAGCCAAATCCGGCCAACCCGCAACAGCTTGCAATTGTAGCCAACCGGCGGGGACTACAGGGGCTGTGGTTCGCCAATGCAGACTCCATTCGTCAGCAGTTATCGAGCCCGCCGGATATTTCCTTTATGGAGGGATCGGTATTTGATCCAGCCTGGCACCCGAAAGGGGATCGAATCATGTTCAGCAGCGATCACACCGGTACTATGCAACTGTATGAATATGACTTTTCCGATAACCTGGTTACACAAATCACCACTGCTGATTTCAATGCCATGGAGGGAAGCTACAGTCCCGACGGGGAACGTATTGCGTTCATTATTCAGAGAGATAATGAACGGTTGCCTGTCATCCTGGATCGGACCGAATTTCTCAATCTGCAAGTTTCCTATTCGCGCTGGACCTCCACACCGAAAAAGATTGATCTCATGGCTCAAAAAGAACTGGGGGCAAGCCTTAAAAAAGAATCAACCCGCTGGGACGTTTCCGATTACCAGTCGAACGGTGAATGGCTTTTACCCCGTGCAATATCACCCTTTTATGAGGAGGTTTCCAATTCCAATACCTATGAAGCCGGATTTAATTTAAACAGCAACGACCTTCTCCAGCGAAACTCCTACCACCTTGGGATCTCCTACGTTCAAAACCGGTTGTGGTACGATCTGAATTACCGGCATAAAGGATTCTTTCCGGGGTTTGAACTTAATGCATTTAGTGAGCCCAGGTTCAGCAGTATTTCGTTTGAAACACAATCTGGTACAGAAGAAACCTTTACATTATTGCAGCAGGATCAAGGTTTTTCTCTTGGAATGCCCACCCGGTTTATATTGGAGAACAACGCTCACTTTTCATCTGTGGGATTTACGCCTTCTCTCAAAATGGAAGGAACCCGTTTTTTTGAGCTGGACCATAACGGGAATCCAGCCTCGGATTTTGCCAACTCATTCAGAGCCAACCTGTTTGCTTTTGTTAATTACAAACTGCAACGTAATATTCGTGATCTCCAGCCCAACAGCGGGCTCATTTTTTTCTCAGAGCTGGAGCAGTCTTTCAGCAGTCGGGTAACAAATATTCAGACCGAAAACTACCAGATCGAAGTTAATTTCCCGAAACCCACCGCCTGGCGGTCGGGGCTTATATTTTTTACAGCACCTTTGAAGCTGTGGAATCAGTCGCTGCGGATCGGTATTGAGGGGCTGACGCAAACTGCTCCGACCTTTGATACCCAAAACCTGGTATCCAATGGGTTTTCCGAGCCTGTTTTCCCGACCTCCCGCAACCTTATGAGTTTCAATACACGGTACACCATTCCTCTTTTTTATCCAGATAACGGTGGATTTCTTTTCCCTGCTTATTTGAGCAGTGTGTACCTGGTCGGATTTTCAGATACCGTGGCTGATCTGGACAAAAACACTTCAGATAATTTCTTTGAAGCCTCCCGTACCGTCTTTGGTATCGGGTTGCGTACCCGGTTTCGGATATCGAATCTTACCTTTGACATGGGAGTAGCGATAGGATTTGAACCTACCCGCAACCAAATTAAACCATTCATTGGGAACTTTTAGACACTTTTTTATCTTGCTTAATTCAAAATAAACTGAGAGCCTTTACAATGAAATCATATTTCCTCTACGCTTTAGTACTTCTTCTGTCTGTTACCGCCTGCCAGAACAGTTCGAATCAAGCTGAATTTGACCGACGAAAAAGCCCGATCGCCATAGCAAAATTGAATCACGCGGATACCTATATAAAAATTGTGTATGGTCAACCCTATAAACGAGGCCGCGATATTTTTGGGGAATTAGAAGCCTATGGGGAAGTCTGGCGCACCGGGGCCAACGAAGCTACCGAACTGACTACCACCCGTGATATCCTTTTTGCAGGAAATCATCTCGATGCCGGTACCTACGCCCTGTTTACCATACCGGGAAAAGACCGGTGGACTATTATCCTGAATTCCCAGCTGGGACAGTGGGGAGCATTTGAATATGATTCCGACTTCGACGTACTGCGTGTGGATGTTGATCGGATAAAGAAAAAGGATATTACCGAGGCATTTACCATTCAGTTTGATGAGGTCAAAAACGACTCCACCTCAATCATCATGGAGTGGGACACTACCCAGGTTAAAATACCTATTGAGTTTACAACCCAGGAGAGTAGTACAGGAGATACATCCAGTTAAATGAACTCATCATTAACAAAACTGGATGTTTACTGGTTTTAGCCGGTAATTCATAAATAACCCGAGCTCGGGTTAAGAGATTACCAATATGACTCTTCGTTTACAATATTCAGTGATATAGGAGTGTTCATTTTTTCACCGATGAAAAATGAACCAAAAAAATCGCCGGCTGGTGAAATTTTTTGCGTGCGTTTTGGCTCCGTTAAAACCATTTAACTCGATCCGCCGGGAAACGCGGATCTCAGACAACAATGGTTTCTTTACGCTCCACCTCCACTCACCATACCAACAAAAATTTCAAAGGCCGGTTTTTTGAGGGAATATTTTAAATTTATTATCCCGAGTTCAGGTTAAATTTATACAGGCTCTAACTGCGGAACATTCTTAACGTACTTCAATCTAAGTTATACAGCTAAGTGAATAACAAACAAAAATTAAGCTATATGGTATTGGTAAAAAAAGGTACAGCCGTTCTTCTGTCTATTTCAATGTGTTTTATGGTTATAACCGGATGCCAGAACTGGAGTAAAACAGCAAAAGGAGGGGCTATTGGAGCAGGGGCGGGTGGTTTAGCCGGTGCCATAATTGGTGAAGCAACCGGTAATACCGTGAAAGGTGCCATTATTGGAGCTGCCGTCGGCGGTGCTGCAGGAGCAGCAATCGGCAATTATATGGACCGGCAGGCCCGCGAAATGCGAGAAGATCTTGAGGGTGCCAAAATCGAACGTGTAGGGGAAGGAATTAAAATCACCTTTGATTCAGGAATTCTTTTCGATGTAGACTCTGACGCCCTTCGGGACGAGTCGCGTTCAAATCTGGAGGATCTTTCTGAAATACTGCAAAAGTATGATGATACCAATATCCTCTATGCAGGACATACCGACAATACCGGAAGCAATGAATATAACCAAGAGCTTTCCGAGGAGCGGGCCAAGTCAGTCGCTAAATATACCTCTTTTTTAGGGGTTGACAGTCATCGGATGACAATCATAGGATACGGTGAGGAGCAACCTATTGCAGACAACAGTACGGCCACAGGCCGGCAACAAAATCGTCGTGTTGAGATCGCCGTTTATGCCAATGAAGAGTTAAAAAGAGCTGCAAAACGCGGAGAGCTTGGCGAAGTTGAATAGAGTTTGGGAAGCTGACAGATTTATTTAACGTCAGTTCTAGACAAGAACTCCTTCACAGGGTAAGTTCAATTCCAATCAGTAACGTACGTGAGTTTAGCCAGGTAGAGGCTCTGTCTATACCCGGAACCATTAGGTCTCTTTCTTCCGGTCGTGGGAGTGATCCACCAGAGATGAAGTTCGGATTGATATCTGCCAGTCGTGGTGAGGGATCTGACCCGGGGTAACTCGTAATCGTAAACAAGTTTTCAGCGGCAGCAAAAATTCGTGCCGTTTTTAGTGTTCTTCCACCGATAGGAAAACGGTATGAAACCGTAAGGTTCTCAAGTTTCAGATAGTCACCATCCTCCACAAAATAACTGCTCCATTGATTAAACTCTCCCACATCCAGTGGACTGCTTTCCAGGATGTTATAGGTGCTGATATTCCAGTTTTCATAGAGTAATCGCGTTACCGATACCAAGTCGTGACCAAACACACCTCGCAACAGTACATTCAGGTTCCAGTTTCGATATTTCAGATTATGTGACCAGCCCAACATGGATGAAGGCAGGCCGTTGCCAATATTTTTTATGCTTGGTCTTCCATCCGACTGTACAAACTTCCATCCCCCTTCTCCGTCAGTACCGATATATTTAGGACCGTAAAACTGTCCTGCCAGTTCATCTTCCTTCAGTTGAATGAACGATATGCTGCATCCGCAACCACCCGCCGAGGGAAATCCCCGTCGTTCTTCATCCAGGCTGTACAAGTGGTTGGAAAGCGAGTTATAAGTTGTCTTTATTGTACTGAAATTCAGACCGGTGGTGTAGGTTAAGCTGCTACCTTGTACAGCGTCTAACTGTAGAGCTATCTCAAACCCGTGGTTTGTTATTTCTCCCATGTTGAAATATCCCCTGGATGCCAAATAAGGGGGTATGGGTAATTCCCTGGCATTTATGATCAGATCTGCACTATTGTGATGAAAATATTCAACACTGCTGCGAAATCCTTTTTTCGGCGCTGTATAGTCAAATCCCAGGTTCCACATTATGGTGGATTCCCATTTCAGGTCCGGATTCTCAACCTGTGTTTGAGTATATGATGGAAAATACTCCCCCACCTTGTAATAATATCCACGCTGCCGGAACTGATCTTTTGACCATCCGTTATGCACTGGCAGATTTCCGGAAACACCATAACTGCCGCGAGCTAGCAAAGCATCAGCAAACGACAAGTTTAGGAGACGGGCTATATCAATGCCGGTTCGCAAGTAAGGAAATGTCCCCCATTTGCTATTCCTTCCTAAAAACGAGGACCCCTCATGCCGGAGGCCAAAATCTATATATAATGCTTCAGTACTGACTCGCATGCTTCCATAAAAGGCGGAAAGTAGATGATCCTCCTCTACAACATCTTCATCACCGTCCAGAGTGGATATTCCAATATCGTTTATAACCTCATAATTACTTGCATTGGGAATATCCCGGGCCTCTTTGATCCGGTACTCATGCCAGATGTTTTGAATGGTATGCCCGATATTCGTACTCAATTCAAGGTTTTCTCGAATACTGCCGCTCCAATTGAGCCTAAAATCGGCAAACCTGTTTGACCTTTCATCTGACTGTGTAAGAGCAAAACCATTTTCAGAATACCCTTTGTAAAAACTTTCAGCAGGATAAAATTCCCCTCTGAAGAGATCTTCCCTGGTTTCAGAAAGAAGCACCCGGGCTGACAATCCTTTAAGGGTGGAATTAAACTTATACGTTGCCTTTAAGCTGCTTGTAACCAGCTTATCGTTGCCCTCGTGCTGGTTTTGTTCCAGAATTGCCAAGGGGTTGTAATAGTCGAACCGGGGACGCTGAAAGTAGCCACCGTATTGATCACTGTTGGTTTGTTTTGGAGCTGACGGTTCAAATGAAACTGCGTATTTGAACGCCTCCCGGAAACCTATATTTGACTTGTCGTTACTTCCGGCAAGATTAAGTGACAAATCCAGCTGATCTTGCAGTAAGCTGCTTTGCAAATAAACACGTGCATTGAGTTTGTCATATCCCGTATTCAGGGCTATCCCTTCCACATTTCGCCAATTCAATGCCCCCCTGTATCTAAATATATCAGTTCCTCCTGCAATTGAAAGATTATTGGCTAAAGAAAGTGCTTTACGGGTAATTAGATCAACCCAGTTATTATCCTGAGTGCTGGCAGGTTCATATGACCCCAGCAGTTCTCGCTCTTTATATATATAATTAGTTGCATTCAATACGTCATACGAACGTCCAGGCTGCTCCATGGCAAAGTAACTACGAAATCGTATTGAGGGGCTTCCCGTGGTTGGTTTTTTTGTCTTTATGTTGATAACACCTGCCGCTCCACGGAGGCCCCAGCGCGCCGTTGATCCATCTCTTACTATTTCAATCGAGGCGATATCCTGGGGATCTATTAAAGAGAGAGGTATACCTGACACGCCATCTACAGTGTAAAGCGGCTGATCATTATTCAGCAGTGTGGAAAGTCCCCTCAGGCGAACCTGGAATTGGCCATTGGGATTGGAACCGGGTTTGCTTATTAAAAGACCGGGTATCCGGCCCTGAAGGAGCTCAATTGGATTGTGAATATGATGGGAATATTCAGGGGTAGAATTAAAACGAACACCATCGAGCGTATCACCCGGGGCGTTAACTATTTGACCCTGCTCTATAGTCTGGCTCCAACTATGTAAAGGTGTGTAACAGAAACAAAGCAACAACCCCAAAAAAGCAATTGGGAATACCGGTTTAGCCATTTGTATATCCCATAAAAACTAAAAATAGTACGTTGTTAATAAATTAATGCTTTCTGGTTTAAACACAAGGATAGAGGCACTGCATCCTGTTTTGGCAAGCTTTTCCAGTTCATTTTTCGGGACTCCGTGCAATTTCCCCGATCATCCCTTCAAAAATAAATCCGTGAAAGGGCAGCAGGCTGTACCAGTACAGCCGACCCCATACGCCCCTTGGCCTGAACGTGGCCACCTGGTACAGGGTCTGGTTCTCAACCTTAAATTCAAGCCACGCCTCACCCGGAAGTTTCATTTCGGCATACAGCAACAGTCGTTTTTCTTCCCGGTCTGCATAGAGTACCCGCCAGAAGTCGAGCGACTCACCCGCCGTTATCTCGGTACTACTTTTGCGCCCCCTGCGCAAGCCTACCCCGCCCGCCAGCTTGTCAAGCAAGCCCCGGATCTCCCACAACCAGTTGCCATAATACCATCCTGTATCGCCCCCGATTCTCCAGATCTTGTCTACAACGAATTCTTCATCTGTAATTCTTCGGCTTCGTTGGTCTTTGTAGCAGCCGAACGTAGGTACCTCTATATGGTGCGAAATTCCATCTTCCAGTACTTCGCTGGAAAGAGCGTCCGTCCAGCTGGAAAGCACCTCCTTCTGTTCCACCTTGTCAAAAGCCATCCGGATTGCTTCTTTGTAGGAAATGAGATCAATATCCAGCAGATCGGGCAGCTCGTTGGGTTCTGCAATCACCTCCACTTTCATGCTGTTGACCAGATTTACCGCCAGGCGATACGATATTGAGGTCACAAAATAGAGCCAGTAGGAGGAGAGGCGGGGTGTCATCACCGGCACGCTGATGATCGTCCGCTTCAGGTTACGTACTTCTCCAAATTTTAGCAGCATCTGTTTATAGGTCAATACCTCCGGTCCGCCGATATCAAAAGACCGGTTAAAGGCATCGCGAAGGCCCAAGACCCCGCTGAGATATTGAATGACGTTGCGGATAGCGATCGGCTGGGTGGGAGTATTGAGCCATCTTGGGGCGATCATGACCGGCAGTTTTTCGACCAGGTCCCTGATAATCTCGAAAGAGGCACTACCCGACCCCACTATAATTCCGGCCCGAAGCGTTGTCAGTGAGAAAGAGCCCGAGTCTAAAATCTCTTCTACCTGCTTCCTGGAACGCAGATGTTTAGAAAGCTTCCTGCTGTTCACAATGCCACCCAGATAAATAACCTGTTGTACCGCGGTTTCATCAAGTCGTTCGGTAAAGTTGCGCGCAGCTTCCTGTTCCAGTGATTCAAAATCGCCTCCCGCCGCAGACATGGAGTGGATCAGGTAATAGGCCGCATCGATATCATCAGGTATAGCCTTCAGCGTATCCCGCTCCAGGAAGTCGAGCTCAATAACCTTGACACGATCTGAGTTGTAGGATGAGATGTTAAAACGCCGCTCGTCGCGAACACAGCAAACTACAGTATGACCCAGCTCGAGCAGAACAGGCAGCAGTCGTTTAGCGATGTAACCGGTGGCGCCGGTAAGAAGAATCTTCATCCGAGTATGTTTTTGGATTCGTTAAAAGATGTGACACTTAACCAAGCCCCCCTCCGGCAGCGTTCCCCCATGTCTGATTTCACCTATTTAGGGCATACTCAGAGGGAAGCTAAGTCATTACATGCCAGTATCCTGCACAGTTATAGTGGCAATTCAAATGCAAGGTTATTCGTTAATTTTTCCAAAACCGGTGCATGTGGTACGGTTATGGCAATCACCTTGAAATCTACCGTAAGATAACAACTTATAACCAATCAGATGAGTGTTCATTTTTTCGATGAGGAAATCCGCCGGTTGGCGGACTAGTCTGGTTACCACTAAAAAGGTCACATAAAAAAATGAATACCGTAAGAAAATATGGCCAAAATGTCCCCCTTCGAGGGGGTTGGGGGGATGACTTTTTCCAAAATTCCTGGTTGGCAAGTAACGAATTTAGTGTTAACAACATCAGTTAGCTTTCACCCAAAGAGTCGTACTACTTCGCCAAAGACTTCGTAGCACAGACCGGCTTGTCCATCAAAGCTTATGCATAGTTGGGCTGTTGAATTTTTACTGCCTTTCTTCCCTGGTTCCCGACTCTTCGAACCTATCTGGTTGAATGCCATTATTTGATCTCGAGGTAGAACTCAATTCTTGACCTGCAGGTGTGCAGCCCTACAGGTATAAGGAGTATATACCTGCAACTATAAGAGGTATATAGTTATAACTATATGATATTCATCCCTATAGGGATAGAGAGTATGTGCCTACAGGTACAAGGAGTATGTCCCTATAGGGACAAGGTGTTCAACCCTGTAGGTGCAATCCTACAGGGTTCGTTTGTTAGCCCTGCAGGGAATGTTAACAGGACCTGATTGCCAGGTTGTATAAAGATAGATCCAGCGCATTAAGCGGACACGCCTCGCCAGGACTTGCCATCTTTTGGCTTTTTAGCTTTCCGTTCATTATTTAACAAATTAACATTTCATTGCGTGCAGCTTATGCGCAATGTCGTTAGCACAACTTAGTTCTCACGTCTTCAATTGTATTCCAGTTATTTTAGCGTATTCTTATTGTACGTTTAAAATTAACTTAATAGTAACATTATGTCTGCTATACGCCTTGAATTAGATCAGGACATTCAGCCTGTTTCTGCATTTCGAAAGAATGCCGCTAGTTTTATCGATCGCATTCAGAAGGAAAAACGATCGATTGTTCTTACGCAACATGGAAAAAGTGCAGCTGTTTTAGTTGATGTTTCAGAATACCAACGAATGGTTGACAAATTGGATAAAATGGAAGATTTGCTGGAAGCTGAGAGACAAATTGCCCGTGGGGAAGTTTTGTCCCACGAGGAAGCGAAAGAGAAGATTAAGGAAAACTTGGCCAAATGGAAGTAATATGGACTAAGCAAGCCATTCAAATGGTTAATGACTTTGTCAATTATATAGCCCAAGATGATTACGAAACCGCCGAAAAGTGGGCCTTAGAACTCATGAGTTAAACCGACAAGCTGGCTGATCACCCACGAATTGGCAGAATCGTTCCGGAATATAATGAAGAAACGCTTCGAGAATTAATTGTTGGTAATTACCGACTGCCCTATCGAATAAAAGAAGATTGTATTTATATTGAGGCCGTTTGGCATGTTCGCCAGATTCCTCCTAAAAAAGAATAAAAGTTGTGCTAACCCCTTTAAAAAAGGAAATATCAAGCAGATAGTCCTCACCCAGGGTTCTTCTTTTCACTTCAATTCATAAATCCTTGGTTCAAACCTGTAACTGGCAACCGGCTTCGTCGATCATGTTCGGATTACCTGCCGGCATCCACATTCCGACAGCTGTCGGAACTTATCTTCTGCCAATGAGCGGAAGCTGTCGCTCCAGGTGAGCCACCATCCCAGATCTTTAGCCGGCCCGCCGGCCTATTTCCCAATCCAGCGCACGGAGTCGATGCTCCCTTAGGCGTACGGGTTTCCGCCGGCAGTCGGACACGGTACAGGCTGTGGCCAGCAGGTTTGCGAGGCCGCCCGCAGCAGCTCGGCCAACGTCTTCGCATCTACTTTGTCGGTCTTTACTTTCGCATAACTAATCGCCTTAACCATCTTCGCGTGGGCCAGCGCTAGATCAACGCCATGGGCCCGACACCAGTCGGCCAGCCAGTACCAGTTGCTGGTACATTCGTCGACGGCTTGGACGGGCTCGACAAACGTGCCGAAAAAATCCTCCAGCGACCGACAAGACGTCGGAAGCTTCGCCTCCCGGACCACTTCCCCGTTGCCGTTGATGGCTACAATAACCATATTACTTGCGTATAGGTCTATTCCACAATAGATCATGAGGTCCTCCTTGGATTCGTTACGGTTGATACTCCTAATCTAAGTGAGGACCTCCTTTTTGGAAAGATCCCGCGCATTAACTAGGACGCACCTCGCCAATTCTTTGCCCCTCTTGGTTTTACGTCTCTTCTTTCGTTACTTACCTAATCAACGATTCCATCGTGCACCGCTTAAACGCCGGGTCGTTATTGGGCTTTTAAACACTTTCTGAACAAATGAACTCGATCAATTTTCTATCTACAATTTATACTGTCTTCGTTTCGGTTATCATTGTTTTCATACTTATAATGATAGTATATCGGATCTATTCAGTTTTTATTAGAAACCGGCCACGAAAAGGTATTCTGCATTCCGAGATCGGTATTCATGTCAAGTTGCTGAAAATAGGTTTTGGCATTTCAATACTGTTGATAATTCTAATTGCACCGATTTATGCTTATATCGCAGCATTCGAATTTATAATTCCATCATTACTCAATCACGCTTTAGTATTTGTAACACTCTGTTTGGCGGCTCTCGAATTGTATCTGAGTTTATCTGTTTCTGAGAAGCTACTACAAAAAAAATTCAAAAAAACTGTACTGTCTGTAGTTGTAATTTTTGTACTACCATCCTCAATTTATATGACAGTCTTTGTTCCTGCCATATTTGAATTTCCGAATGAGGAAGAATCGTATCTCATTGAACTTCCGGTACATGGAACCTGGGTAGCCGGTCAGGCCGGTGGATCTGAAGTAACGAACAATCACAACATTGTAAAAGCCCAGCAATACGCTATTGATATAGTGAAAGTCAATAAAAAAGGAAGATTTTATAAAGATGACGGTAGAGAATGTAATGAAGTATTTTCTTTTGGAGAACCTGTCTATTCCCCGGTAGATGGTATTGTTGTAGCAGTTATTGATACATTGCCGAATTCGGAAATTACACTTACTCCCTCTGATAGCCTCAACCCTGCCGGTAACCATGTAGCTATTGAGTTTGAATCTGACAGATATGTTTTTCTTGCCCATTTTGAACCTTATACCATATCGGTAAACAAAGGTGATTCTATCACAGGTGAATTTATCGGGAATGTTGGGAATTCGGGTAATACCTCTTGGCCACATCTCCACATGCATATTCAGGATTTACCAATGATTGATAATAGAAATGCTACTGGATATCCATTCAGATTCGATGAAATGAAGAGAAAAAGATGGCTATTGTGGGGTAAAATCAAGAAGGGATACTTAATAAGAAACGATTATTTCACAGAATTTAAGGACAATAATCAATAGACATGAAGCAATTAAAACCACAAACCACTAACAAGCAATTCCTGCTAACGGCTTTGCATTGGTTGCTCGACTTTTGAGTGGATTGCCCCGCAGCAGAATTACCAGGTCGTTATAGCAATTACACTTTATATTCCTTACAATTTGATATTCAATTTAAAATTCACTCATTTCAAGACGCAAATTTATGAATCTGAGCAAAAGTACAATTCTGACCTCTTTTTTCTTCTTAACTG